>JAIFLP010000088.1 GCA_020049015.1 Bacteroidota bacterium
AATCCCGTTACCAAGGCTAAATGGGGCATTATCTGCCAACCATATTCCAATAAGTTAATATTCCAAGCAATAGATTTTCCCGTATTGAGATCCATGAATTGAGCATCAGCATTGCGACTCAATGAATTTCGTGCATCAATAAAATTATTAAGTGAAACCGATACACCTGAATAATAAATCTTAAAATATTTTTCTTTTTTCTTTCCGTCATCTTCCATTTCAGTATTAGCTATGCGGTTTTTAGACGCATCAAAAATGTCTACAGATGTTTTACCATCTTTTTCAATGATATGAATTTCTTTGGTGCCAATCCTAACCTTCGTTGTGTCTCCTTTTACGGTGAAATCTTCATTCCTTGAAGTACTGTCAACAGTCTCCTGAGCATTTATAAATAACACACTTACTAATGACAATAGTATGATTAATGAGTATTTCATAATGGTTTAGATTTATTGTAAAACTACCAAACTTTCTTTTGGGCTCTAATTAATGCAAATATATTTTTATTTTTCTTTAATTCATATACTTTTGTTGCATATAAATTATTGTTATGGGAGTAACCAGATTTGGAGTATCTTTAGAAACAGAATTGTTGGAAGCATTAGATGAGTATGTGATTTTAAACAACTTCCCGAATCGTTCACAAGCTATTCGCCATTTGATCGAGCGAAATCTAGTGGAAACTAAATGGCAATGTAATAATATAGTTGCAGGTGCGCTTGTGTTGCAATTTGATCACCATAAACGTGAAATTAACAATCAAGTTATGGATATTCAACACCAATATCACGAACTCATTCTATCTACCCAACATTTTCATTTGAGTCATGATAGTTGTTTGGACGTTATTGCGCTTAAAGGCCCTTCAAAAAGTCTAACGGAATTAGCTGATAAATTAATAGCATTAAAAGGTATTAAGCATGGAAAATTAGTGATGAGTAAGGTAGAGTAAATTAACCCTTCTTAAGTTAAGAAATATTATTTTGTATCTCTTAGGTTGAATTGTTTAAGAAGCAAGATCCATATCATCCGGAAAATAGTAACGCCCGCTGTAAACAGTTTCTATAGCTTTGTTTAATTCACTAAATATTTTGCTTTTAAAAACACAGCCCTTAAATCCTGCTTCAATAAGCTCTTGAAGATATACTTTGTCGTGGTACATGGTTAGGGCTAAAACTTTAATACCTGGATATAACCATTGTAGTTGTTTTACTGTTTCAATACCGTTTAAATGTGACATCATGATATCGCAAATAATAACATCAGCCGATGCAATATCTTTATGTTTTATGGCATCTGATCCATCTGATACATCTATTATAACATCATAACCCTCTCGTTTCGAAAGGTAGTACTTCAATCCTTCCCTAATAGCCGCATTATCATCAATTATTGCAATTCTCATGGCTCTTCCTCTGTTTCTTACAAATGTAAAACTTTCTAAAAGGGATAACATGAGTAAATAATACTATATTTAGCTCGCAAGATATGCATCATAAACTAAGGAGAAAATGCAGCTATTTTGAAATTTTAATCCTTTCCAATATATTTTCTCTCCCACTCCCACGATGCCGCTGTGCCTTGTACCACCCTTACTGTGAAATCAAATCTTTCAGTACCTTTGGTGCGAATGGCTTTGGAAGTGTTTGCGTCTAAAAGTGCAGTTTTTCCGTTAAAGTTATTTTCAGCATAACCAGTGTAACCACTGAATTTATAAGATGACAAGGCTATATTTTTGGCAGGCATGGTGTCAATTTTGTTTTTACCTTGTACTAAATGTACTAATTTTATTTCAAAAGCTTCGCTTGTTTTTAATTTAGCCCTGTAAAATGTATCTTTTAAATGGGTAATAACAAATGTGGTGTTTTTAATGCTGAGATCATTTTTGAACGTAAGGTTTTTTGTTGTTTTACCTTTTACAACCGATTTTACACCCTTTAATAATCCGTTGTCATAAAATTCAACCAAGCAATTGTGTCCTTCAGGTTTGTTCTTTACATAAAACGTGATGCTTTTCAAATTACCGTTTTCATACCAAACCTTTGATTCTCCCGATTTTAGATTATTTATATAGGTTGTTTGCGATTTTAAGGTATTACCCCAATGATATTCTTTCCATACACCATTTTTTAGTCCGTTTTTGAAATTCCCCGAAACATCCATACAGGTACCGTATTTGGTAGATAATTCAGAAAAATTACGAATATACTTGCCATCTGCCGGTTTCTTAGTATTTTTTTCGAAGCAGGAATCATTTCTAATATCAAAATATTTTTCTAATGAATATTGTGAGTAAACCGAAATTTGTCCCAGAAAACTAAGTACAAAACTAAATATCAAGATAATCGGTTGGTTTTTTAAAAGAATATTTTTTGCTATTAGATTTTTTTTACTTTTCATAGTAATTTCTTTTTTAGGTTGTAACAAATATAATCATTTTAGTTTATATTTTTTTACAAACTTTAAAATCATATTTTCTTTTTTAGGTTGCTATGTTGCTGAGTAAACAGAAAACCTAGCAACCTAGCAACCCAACAACCCAACAACCCAACAACCCAACAACCCAACAACCCAACAACCTAGCATCCTAGCAACCTAGCAACTATATCTAATCTCCTTACCCTTCTAGTTAAAGAATAACCATTTTTGAACAATAAGCATGAACATCTGTTTAACCTCTGTAAATTTTTTTATATATGGATGTTAATGGAAAACTTTTTAAGCGCTACACTTCCCGTTATGAGTCGTATTTAAAGCAGTATAGTAGGGAAAATACTGAAAAACAACATGCTAAGGGAAAATTAACTGCAATAGAGAGGATTGAATTATTATTCGATCAAGGAACTTTCGAGGAGATAGATGCATTTATGACCGCAGCCGAAACTAATTTTGGAAAGTCAACTAAGGCTTTTGGAGATGGCGTTATAACTGGTTTTGGGAATATTAGTGGGCGATTGGCTTTTGTTTATGCGCAAGATTTTACTGTAATGGGCGGTTCTTTGGGCGCAGCTCATGCTGCAAAAATAATTAAAATGCAGGATATGGCTCTTAAAATGGGTGCTCCCATAATTGGGCTGATTGATTCAGGTGGCGCCCGAATTCAGGAAGGAGTGGCTTCACTGGCCGGTTATTCCGGAATTTTTCGCAGAAATGTTGAGGCTTCAGGTGTTATTCCGCAAATTTCTGTTATTATGGGACCGGCTGCGGGTGGTGCGGTTTATTCTCCGGCCTTAACCGACTTTATTTTTATGACGGCCAAAACAAGTTATATGTTTGTAACGGGTCCCGATGTGGTTAAACAAGTGTTAAACGAAGATGTAAGCTTTGAAGATTTGGGAGGTGCAAGCACCCATTCAAAAAAATCGGGGGTTGCCGATTTTGTTTTTGAAGATGAAGAAAATACCATTTTGGGATTGAAACGATTGCTTTCATATTTCCCATCAAATAATCTCGAAAACCCTCCTTTTGTTCTTACCGATGATACCGCAGATAGGATAGAGGAACGCTTGCGGGATATAGTACCCGATGATGCAAATAAAGCATATGATGTACGAGATGTAATTAAATTAATTGTAGATAATGGACGTTTTATGGAGGTGGCTGAGAATTTTGCTGCCAATATAGTGGTCTGTTTTGCCCGACTGGCCGGTCAATCAATAGGTATTATAGCCAATCAGCCTAAGGTTCTTGCCGGTACCCTCGATATTAACTCTTCCATAAAGGCTGCGCGATTCATTAGGTTTTGTGATTCTTTTAATATCCCAATTATTACTTTAGAAGATGTGCCTGGTTTCTTGCCTGGAATAGATCAGGAGCATGCGGGAATAATCAGACATGGCGCAAAATTACTTTATGCATACGCCGATAGTACAGTACCCAAAATTACCGTTATACTTAGAAAATCATATGGAGGTGCTTATTGTGTTATGAATAGTAAAAATTTAGGAGGTGATTTTAATTTTGCTTGGCCTAGTGCCGAAATTGCAGTAATGGGTCCCGATGGTGCAGTTGCTATTCTTTACCGAAAAGAATTAGCAGAATCAAAAGATCCTGCTAAACTCAAAAAAGAATTGGCTGCTAAATACCGCGAGGAGATCGCTAATCCCTATATAGCAGATGAAAAAGGTTATATAGATGAGGTAATCGATCCTGCTTATACTCGGGTAAAACTCATCAGAGCTTTAAAGGCTCTTGAAAATAAACATGTGCTTACCCCGCAAAGAAAACATGGTAATATTCCTCTTTAATTAAATTTAATATGACCCAAATAAAATCACTATTGATTGCCAATAGAGGCGAAATTGCCGTTAGAATTATTGCTACGGCAAAAAAAATGGGCATTAAGGTGTTTGCTATTAAAACCCTTAAAGAACCTAATGAAATGTACTTGCAATTAGCCGATGAAGTGATTGAATTCCCCGCACAAAACGATGAGGTTCCTGAATTTCTCGATGTTGAGAATATCATCATTCTGGCTAAAGAAAACAAAGTAGATGCCATTCATCCTGGTTATGGCTTTCTTTCTGAAAACCCTTATTTTGCAAAGCGCTGCGAAGAAGAGAAAATTATTTTTATAGGTCCTTCTGCCGATGCTATCTATAAAATGGGAAATAAAACCATAGCCAAACAAATTGCTACCAAACACAATATTCCTCTTCTCAAAGGCAGTTATGGTAATGTTAAATCGTACTCCGAAGCCGAAGAAATTGCTGAAAATATTGGTTATCCGGTTATCTTGAAGGCCGCATCGGGTGGGGGAGGTAGAGGCATGCGCATTGTAGAACATAAAAGCGACATGCAAAAAATGTTTCGCCTAGCTACGTCCGAGGCCGAAAAAGCTTTTAATGATGCTTCGGTATTTATTGAAAAATATGTTCGCAATCCCCGGCATATCGAATTTCAAATTTTGGGCGATAAATTGGGGAATGTAATTCACCTTGGTGAAAGAGAATGTTCCATTCAGCGAAAACACCAAAAACTGATGGAAGAGGCTCCTTCTTCTGCATTAACGCCTCAATTAAGAGAAATAATGGGAAATGAGGCAGTGAAAATAGCAAAGGCTGTTAATTACTATAGTGCGGGTACTGTGGAGTTTCTTCTTGATGCGAATAATAATTTCTTCTTTATGGAAATGAATACCCGCATCCAAGTTGAGCACCCAGTTACTGAAATGGTTACTGGCGTTGATTTAATTGAATGGCAAATTAGAATTGCTAACGGTGAACGTATTTCTTATGCTCAAAAAGATATTAAAATATGTGGTTGGGCTATTGAATGCCGAATAAATGCTGAGGATGTACAGTCTAACTTTTCTCCTTGTTTGGGCACTATTCAAAAAATTTCAATACCTAGAAGTAAAAATGTTCGTGTAGATACTGGTGTGCGGGAAGGTTCAGAAATTACACCCTATTTCGATTCTATGATTGCCAAGTTGATAGTGTATGGCGAAACCCGTCAAAAGGCCATTCAAACAAGTCTTACCGCTTTATCTAAATTTAAAATTAAAGGTCTTAAAACAACCATCCCTTTTTGTAAGGCAGTGTTGCATAATAAAGCTTTTAAACAGGGCCGCATCAATACTTCATTTATTCAAAAAGATTTAGATTTATTATATTATCAGGAAGAAAATGAAGAGCTTTTGGCTGCTGCTTTTGCCGTATTTAGTCATGTTAATGAACTCAGAAATGATCAGGAATCTCAGCTCGATTACGAAAAAGGAAAAGCTTTAAATCCCTGGTTATTGAACAAACGCATAAAATCTCTTTAGTTTATGGAAAAACACACAAATGCTAATCTTGTTACTTCTGAAAATGACCGTTTCATTGCCCTGAGCAGCAAAGGCTCTAAGTTTGATTTCCAATCCAAACCCAATGGATCTTTTAAATATAAAAATCAACTTTTTGATTTTAAAGTAACCCATGCTGAGGATGGCTTTACTTATATTGAATTAAACGGACAAAAGTATGCTGTTGAATTGGTTTCGGTAAACCAAAACAAATATGAGGTACTTATTAATAGCATAACTTACGTTTTTACTGTTGAAACGCCCTTTTCCTTAAAAAGGAAAGACTTATTAAAAAAGCAGGCTCCTCAATCAAAAGTAGAGTCCATCCCAGCACCTATGCCCGGTAAAATACTTGATGTTTTAGTTGAAGAAGGTGCTGCAGTAAATGAGGGTGATGCTTTATTGGTATTAGAGGCAATGAAAATGCAAAATGAAATCACTTCGCATATAAAAGGTAAGGTTAAAAAGATTTTTATTAAAAAGGGCGAAAACGTTATGAAGGATGATGTGATGATAGAAATCGAACGCAATTAAGTTTTTAGAAAGTATTTTATTTGATTTTTGTATTTACATTAGCTATTTTTGCGGCTCTTAATAGTTAATGTGTCTATATGTTTGATAATTTATCAGAAAAGCTTGAACGTTCGTTCAAGTTGCTGAAAGGGGAAGGTCGGATTTCCGAAATCAATATTGCTGAAACACTTAAAGAAGTGAGGAAGGCTTTATTGGATGCCGATGTTAATTTCAAGACTGCCAAAACATTTACAGATACTGTAAAGCAAAAGGCTTTGGGTCAGAATGTGCTTACTGCTGTTAAGCCCGGGCAGATGATGATTAAAATTGTTCACGATGAACTCGCTGAACTCATGGGCGGCCAAAGTCATGATATTAACTTAAAGGGAAGCCCATCAGTGATTTTAATCGCAGGGCTTCAGGGTTCAGGTAAAACAACTTTTTCTGGAAAATTAGCCCATCTTATCAAAACAAAAAGAGGGAGGCAACCTTTACTTGTGGCAGGCGACGTGTACCGACCAGCTGCTATTGAACAGCTCAAAGTTTTAGGTGCTCAGGTTCAGGTTCCCGTTTTTACTATTGAGGGCAGTACTGATCCGGTTAAAATCGCTCAGGAAGCCGTAAAGTATGCTAAGCAAAATGCGCTGAATACCGTTATTATAGATACAGCTGGTCGTTTGGCAGTTGATCAGGAAATGATGAATGAAATTGCGGCTATTAAAAAGGCGGTTAATCCTGATGAAATTTTGTTTGTTGTAGACTCCATGACTGGCCAGGATGCCGTAAATACAGCCAAAGAATTTAATGACCGTTTGAATTTTGATGGGGTTGTTCTTACCAAATTAGATGGTGATACCCGCGGGGGAGCCGCTTTATCTATCCGATCAGTGGTTGAAAAACCTATAAAGTTTGTTAGTACTGGCGAAAAAATGGAAGCTTTGGATGTATTTCATCCTGAGCGTATGGCCGACAGAATTTTGGGTATGGGTGATATCGTATCGCTAGTTGAAAAAGCCCAAGAACAATACGATGTTGAAGAAGCTCGAAAACTTCAGAAAAAAATCGCAAAAAATCAATTTGATTTTAATGATTTTTTAAGTCAAATCCAACAGATTAAAAAAATGGGTAATTTGAAAGACCTTGCTTCAATGATTCCAGGCGTTGGAAAGGCTCTTAAAAACCTCGATATTGATGATGATGCATTCAAAGGTATTGAGGCCATCATCAGATCCATGACTCCTAAAGAACGTGAGAATCCTTCGTTGATAAATGGTTCGCGACGCAAACGAATTGCCGATGGAAGTGGAACTAATATTCAGGAAGTAAACCGATTGTTAAAACAATTTGAAGAAACCCGCAAGATGATGAAAATGATGACTAGCGGTGGTGCCGCTAATATGGCTCAGATGATGAAGAATATGCCCCGCATGAATTAATTTATTTGTTTATGGTATTGATAGATGGAAAAAAAATATCGGATGAAATAAAGTCCGAAATTGCTGATGAGGTAAAAAACATTGCATCAAAAGGTGAAAAAATTCCTCATTTGGCTGCTATTTTGGTTGGAAATGATGGTGGCAGCGAAACATACGTGGCGCATAAAGTTAAAGCATGTGAGCAGGTAGGTTTCCAGTCAACGCTCATTCGCCTTCCTTCCGATGTTACAGAATCAGAATTACTAAAGCAGATCAGTGGTTTGAATAATAATCCTTCTGTTGATGGTTTTATTGTTCAATTGCCATTACCAAAGCATATTGACGAGCAAAAAATTATCGAAGCTATTGATCCCAATAAAGATGTGGATGGTTTTCATCCAGTTAATGTAGGTCGCACTGTAATAGGATTGCCTGCTTTTATTTCTGCAACTCCGGCAGGTATCGTTGAATTGATAAAGCGCTACCAAATTGATGTTTCAGGAAAGCATTGTGTGGTAATTGGACGAAGCAATATTGTTGGACGTCCGGTGAGTATTTTGCTTTCTCAGAAGAATACCCCTGGCGATGCTACAGTTACTGTAGTTCATAGCCGAAGCAAAAACCTTAATGAAATTTGTCTTTCTGCCGATATTATTATTGCGGCTATCGGAAGTCCGGGTTTTGTTAAAGCAAATATGGTTAAAGAAGGTGCTGTAATTATTGATGTGGGCACTACTCGTGTTAACGCTCCTGAAACCAAGTCGGGTTGGCGCTTAAAGGGCGATGTCGATTTTGATTCGGTTGCTCCAAAATGTTCTTTTATAACACCTGTTCCGGGAGGCGTAGGACCAATGACCATAGTTTCACTTCTAAAAAATACGCTGCTGGCTGCAAAAAAACAGTAAGGGTAAATGAGGGTAGTTTTATTTTTTTGTGTAATAACTCTAATCACCTAATTGCTCGTTCTTATAAAATATTATATCTTTACAACATGCAGATGGGTTTGCCGCTCCAGGTAACTGGGGAGGAAAGTCCGGGCAACATAGAGCACCATGCTTCTTAATGGGAAGATATCTGAAAAGGTATATCAGTGTAACAGAAAATAACCGCCTCGTTCATTCAAGGTAAGGGTGAAAAGGTGGGGTAAGAGCCCACCGGGTTTAATGGCAACATTAAGTGCCGTACGCATCATGGGTTGTAAGGCCATGTATATCTCTTTGCTTTTGCACCCTGCTGCTCGTAGGGGAGTTCTTTGAACTCGTGGAGAGGGGTAGGCCGCAAGATTTCCCGGGTGACCGGGAAGCTAGATAAATGGCAAACAGCCTGCTTGCAGGTTACAGAACCCGGCTTATACATCTGCTATTTTTTTTTATTCATGTCTGGATGGAACAAGCCAACGCTGATTCCATCTGGCTATAAATAATTTGGTTCGAATGAAATGCAAGTCAATAATTATTGCTCTCGTATTATTTTTCCCGCATTGGCTTAATGCCGGGCAGGCCGATAGTTCCTATCTGGTTAAAACGCAAGTAACCGAACTGGGTTTTGGCAATCCCCTTTATAAATACACATTTCTTTCCCCTATGCATTATAAAGGACCATCAATCGCTTTGCAAAGAACCAATTATCAGAATGCATTTCATGGAACATTGATTACACGCTATGCAGCTTATGTTGCAATGACCGAAAATGATATTAAAAGCAATCAAACCCTGCTGGTTAACACAAAATTTGATGTACAATACTTATTCCATTTTTCTTATTTAGAGCAATGGGGTATCAAGTCAAAGGCCGGTCTTACTTATGATATACTATTTAATACCGGAATGAATTATGGTAATGTAAATAATATTACAGCACCCGTTTTAACTACCAATCTTGGTCTTGCTGCCATGTTTTCGTACCATTTTAAATTTCTCGGATTGCCTTTTGGTTTCATAAACCATTTTAGTCTCCCAGTTACAGGTTTTTTTATGGCTCCCGAATATGCTAGTTCTATTCCATATTCACTGAGAGAAAAAGAAGCAAATTATTCTTTGTTGTACCCGTCTTCTTTTAAAAATTATTATGCGCCCGATAATCAATTTATTTTTGAATTCCCAATATATAATCTTATCAGTCATAAGTTTTCCAATTGGAGGCTAACATGGCATTATCAATTCTTATATCTGAATCATAGCAATAATCAACTTTTTGTTAGAAGCAATACCCTAATGATTGGCAGGGTATTTAAATTATATAATTAAAGAGACAGTATATGGAAAGAAGAACATATAAACAATATGGAATGATGAAATTCTTTGCTGTCATCTTAATGCTTTTGTTTGCCTTTTCATTCAATGCTTGCAGGAAATTTGAGCAAGCTTCCTCTGATGATCCGATGACCAATTTTAATGCTTTGTGGAAAATAGTAAATGATCGCTACTGCTATTTCGATTTGAAAGGAATCAATTGGGATCAAGTGAAAACTCGTTACAAGGGTTCCATCAGAGCTAATATGTACGATGATGAACTTTTTGACGTAATGTCAGCAATGTTAAATGAATTAAAGGATGGGCATGTAAATCTTTCTGCTGGTTTTGATGTTTCTCGTTATTGGAATTGGTACCTAGATTATCCGCAAAATTTTAATTATACATTACTTGAACGCAATTATCTTAAAAACGATTATGCCCTAATTGCAGGTATTAAAACTACTTCTTTTGAAAGAAAATCTATGAAGGTGGGCTATTTTTATTATTCTAGTTTTATGAATGAAATCAATCCGTCAGCTTTAGATTATTATTTACAGAAATACAGCAATGCAAATTATACAGGTGTAATAATAGATATACGCGATAATTCTGGTGGTCGCATTGATCTTGTTGATACCTTGGCGCGAAGGTTTGTGCTTTCAAAAACTTTGGTAGGTTACATTAAATTTAAATCAGGTCCGGGTAAAAACGATTTTACTGAGTTTATTCCGCGTTATTTAGAACCCGCAAATTTTACCTATTCTAAACCAATTGTATTGCTAACCAATAGAATGGTATACAGCTCAGGGAACGATTTTGCTTCGGTTATGTCAGCGCTCCCTAATGTGATAATTATTGGCGACAGAACTGGTGGGGGTGGAGGAGAGCCCGTAAGCTCTGAACTACCCAATGGATGGAGGGTTCGCTTTTCAGCTAATCCGCTTTTTAATATCTACAAACAACATATTGAAAGTGGAATAGCACCTAATTATTATGTTAATATGGATAGCAGCGACGAAGCAAAAGGCATAGATACCATACTAGAAGAAGCTATTGATTACCTAATTCAATGATGAACTAATTGGAAATCATACCATCAATTTCTACACTTGTTTGCTTTAGTTGGAATGCTGTATAAGCTTTAGAAAAAGCAAGAATGTTTCTTACCTTATCTTCAGATATCATTTTTTTGGAGGCTTCCCTTTTCAAGCCTTTCTTTCCCATTTCAAGTGAAGAAAGTGGAAAGACATTTGCAATTGTTTCTTTTAAACGTTGGGTATAACTATTTGTCATAGGCAAATTATATGTTAAATGTTTAATAATTTAACGTATAATTCCTGCTTTTATTGTGAAAAAATATTAACGATTTAGAATAATTTCCTTTTCATCTATCATCTTTCTCATATTAATCAGTGCATATCGCATTCTCCCTAATGCCGTGTTTATGCTAACTCCAGTCATATCCGCTATTTCTTTAAAGCTCAAACCTACGAAGTGCCGCAAAACCACCACTTCTTTTTGGTCTTCGGGCAATACATCCACCATCTTCCTGATATCTTGCTTTATCTGAATATCAACCATCGCATCTTCAACATTTCCTTCAGTTAGCAATTTAAAATTCATAATATCCAAATCTTTGCCGTCTGCTTGAACTCTTTTCAACTGCTTTTCCTTTCGGAAATGATCAATGATAAGATTGTGCGCAATGCGCATAATCCATGACAATAACTTGCCATTATCCTGATATTTGTTTTGTTTTAATGATTTAACCACTTTTATGAAAGTATCCTGGAAGATATCTTCTGCCAGTTCTTGGTTTTTAACGGTGTGGTAAATATAATTAAAAACCTTTGTTTTATGTCGGTTAATTAAAACCTCCAATGATGGCTCATGCCCCGATACATAACGCTGTACCAATTCTACGTCAGTCATTTGCTGTGCATTCATAATGATCTTATTATCAATTATTCAGCGTAGAATTGTGTCTATAATGTATCCTTTCTTTTGTTAAATATTATTATTATAATACAAATGTAACAAAAAAAAATATTAATTCGTTCCTTTGCCTTTTATTTTTAGAAATTTAATTAGAATATGGCAGAATCCCATCATAAAAGTGAAATAGAGATTATAGGGGCAAGAGTGAATAATTTAAAGAATGTTAATGTATCTATCCCTAAAGATCAGTTGGTTGTTATTACTGGTTTGTCTGGTTCAGGAAAATCTTCTCTTGCATTCGATACTTTATATGCAGAAGGTCAGCGACGATATGTTGAAAGTTTATCTGCTTACACCCGACAATTTTTGGGAAGAATTAATAAACCCGATGTTGATTCAATAAAGGGCATACCCCCGGCTATTGCTATTGAGCAAAAGGTGAATACAGTAAATCCGCGTTCAACGGTGGGAACAACTACCGAAATTTATGATTATCTTCGATTGTTATACGCTCGCGCAGGAAAAACCATATCGCCAGTTTCGGGTAGAGAGGTTAAAAAACATTCCGCCAGCGATGTGGTAGATTTTATTATCGCCAAACCTACAGATGCCAAATTTCTTCTGGTATGCAGGTTTGTATTTGATAAAGTATCTTTCGAAATGCAATATAACGAACTAGTAAAAGAAGGTTTTACCCGTTTGTTTATCAATAAAAAAGTAGAAAAAATTTCAGAACTTAAACCTGCATCACTTAAAAATAAAGAAGTTTTATTAATTATCGATCGTGTTATCGTTGCTCATGATGAAGATGCATTAAGCCGATTTGCCGATTCATCTCAAACAGCCTTGAAATTGGGGAATGGCTCATGTGGTTTGATTGATACCGATAATGATGAGGAACGTTGGTTTTCTAAACGTTTCGAAGAAGATGGAATTCTTTTTGAAGAGCCTAATGAACATATGTTTAGCTTTAATAGCCCCCTTGGCGCATGTCCTGTTTGTGAAGGATATGGCAAGATTCTGGGTATCGATGAAGATTTAGTAATTCCGGATAAACGCCTTTCTTTATACTCCGATGCTATTGCTTGCTTTAGAGGCGAGACCATGCAGAATTGGAAAAATGAAATGATTTCAGCTCTTAGTAGTTTAAATTTCCCCATTCATAAACCATACAGAGAGCTAAGTAATGAGCAGATTTCAACACTCTGGAAAGGGGTGCGGGGTTTTTCAGGCATCAATGGATTTTTTAATTATTTAGAAGAAAAAAAATATAAAATTCAATATCGGGTAATGATAGCCCGATATCGCGGAAAAACTACTTGTTCTGAATGCGGGGGTGCAAGATTGAAAAAACAAGCTCTTTATGTTAAATTTCGAGATAAAGTTTTTAGCGATTTGCTGGATATGCCGATTCGGGATTTGCTGGATTTTTTTAAAAAAATAGAACTTGATGTATATGAGTTAAAGGTCGCTGGACGATTGATGTTGGAAATTAATAACCGATTAAGGTTTTTGTATCAGGTAGGATTAGGGTATTTAACATTAAATCGTCTCTCTGCTAGCTTGTCAGGTGGTGAATCGCAACGAATAAATCTGGCTACTTCATTAGGGAGCAGTTTGGTGGGTTCACTTTACATACTAGATGAACCTAGTATTGGTCTGCATTCTAGAGATACTCAACTGTTGATTGAAGTGTTAAAAGAACTTAAAAAACTAGGAAATACAGTAGTGGTGGTTGAACATGATGAGGAAATCATGCGGGCTTCTGATTTTATTGTAGATATTGGTCCCTTAGCCGGTCGATTGGGTGGCGAAGTTGTTTATGCAGGCCCATCCGATAAGATTGCTGCAGCAGATACCTTAACTTCGGCATATCTTTCTGGAAAATTATCCATTGAAAAACCAACAACACGGAGAAAGTGGAATAATTATATCGAATTGCTTGGAGCCAACGAAAACAATCTAAAAAATATTTCAGTACGCATTCCATTATATTGTATTACTGCCGTAAGTGGTGTAAGTGGATCTGGGAAATCTACTTTGGTAAAGGGTATTTTATATCCTACAATCAATCGCATTTTAAACAATACTGGACCTAAATCAGGTAAAATTGATGAGATTAAAGGTGATATAACCTTGATTAAAGGAATTGAATTTGTTGATCAGAATCCTATTGGAAAGTCAAGTCGATCCAATCCGGTTACCTACATCAAGGCTTATGACGAAATACGTAAATTGTATTCTAAGGAGTCGTATTCCATGAAAATGAATTTCGAACCTTCGTCATTCTCTTTTAATGTTGAGGGGGGAAGATGCGAGGAATGCCAAGGTGAAGGCGAAATTAAGGTAGAAATGCAGTTTATGGCCGATGTTAAATTGTTGTGTGATGCCTGTAAGGGCAAGCGATTTAAGGATGAGGTTTTGGATGTTAAATTTCATGGTAAAAGCATATTCGATATTTTAGAATTTACCGTTGATGAGGCCATTGCCTTCTTTACCAAGCATACGGGTAATTTGCAAATAAAAGTGGTAGATAAATTACAATCATTGGCCGATGTAGGTTTGGGCTATATAAAACTCGGCCAATCATCTAGCACTCTTAGTGGAGGCGAAAATCAAAGGGTTAAACTGGCTACTTTCTTGTCACGCGATTCAAAACACGATCATACTTTGTTTATATTTGATGAACCTACTACTGGTCTGCACTTTCATGATATCAAAAAGTTAATGGCCGCATTTGATGCTTTGGTTAAAAAAGGTCATTCATTGGTCATTATTGAGCATAATTTGGAGGTTATTAAGTGTGCAGACTGGATTATCGACCTGGGACCTGAAGGTGGTGATGAAGGAGGATTTATAGTTTGTGAAGGTACTCCTGAAACCATTGCCAACTGTGAAAAATCATATACAGGAAAGTATTTAAAGGAAAAATTATAATTCCCGTATGCGACAAAATGACGTACTTGTTTTACTAAATCATGCCATATTGACTGATTTTGCAAATGGCACATACTTTGAAAATATTTAGTCAAATATTAATAAATAAATGTTTAACTAAATATTAGGAGGACAAAATTATGTTACCGAGTTTAAAAAGAAATGCCTATTTGCCAAGTGTTTTTGACGGTTTATTTGGTGATAAATTATTAGACAACATTTGGAATTATAATGAATCTGCTAGCATTCCTTCAGTAAATATTATTGAGGGTAAAGATGAAATCAGAATAGAAGTGGCTGCGCCTGGATTGCAGAAGGATGATTTTAAGTTGAATTTGGACAATGATGTGTTGACCATTTCATCTGAAAAAGAAGTGAGCAATGAGAAAAACGAAGAAAGATTTGTTCGCAGAGAATTTTCATATTCTTCGTTCCGCAGAACCTTTGTATTGCCTGAGACAGTGAATACCGAGAAAATAAATGCGGTTCACAAAGATGGAATTTTGGTTATTCACATGCCCAAAAAAGAAGAGGCCGTAACCAAAGCGCCACGTGACATCAGGATTTCATAATTAGCTTCTGATTAATTGAAAGAGGCTGTGTAAAAAGTCTAAAACGGTGGTTGAGCGTAGTCGAAACCAACGTTTAAATATTTACACAGCCTCTTTTTTTATTTTTTAGCAAAAACATCTTGTAAAATCTTGCCTATATCTCCAATCCATTTAAAAGGATCGCGGCGAATAGAGCGTTCTTGATCACCTACTTTTATAAACAACCCATCTAGTGCTCTATTGGTTACATGAACACCCAAATCGGAATTAACAGGTTCCAATCCGGCAAACTGCCCCAATGTTGTTTTAGCCACATTATTATATTCAATAGTTAAAGAAGACCAGGCTGATTGCGCTGAAAAACCTAAGCCTAAATCCTTACCTAAAGAAATATTTATTTTGGGTTTAAAGGCATCGAATAATTGAGAACGGGTAGTAGATACTAGGTATTGAGTTGCTGCAATAGAATCAAATGCCGTGCTTTTTGTTTGGGCAGCCGGATTTTTTCCATTTAGGATACTCAATCCATCAGTTATGCTTAGAGAAGTTATCGATTCTTTAAAAATAGGACCGGCTTCAGAAGCCGCATCTTCTGCAGCCCTATTCATAGATATAATCACATCATCAATCATACCTGATATTCCTACTGCTTTTAGTAAAGAATTATCTTTATTATCGTATATAATCTGAGCTTCGGGAGGCAAGAGTATTTTTACTGCTTGATCTTGTAAATAGCCATTGCTAGCATGCAATATAGTAACCGAACTATCGGCACCCACTGTGAGGGCAGTTTTTAATCCGCTAACTATATCACTGTCAGTGTTTAACAATTCCTCGCATGAGGTAAAAAAAAGAGCCACTAGGGCTCCAAAAAATATTTGATAGCAACGCAACCACTCATTATGTCTTCCACTTTTGACTCACCGGTTGTTAAAACCCGCACAACTATTTTAAGTTGTTGGCTTGATTCTAATTTAAAATCCCAAGTTTTGGTATAATTATGTTCACTGTTGGTGAATAAAACCTTACGGTTGGCATCAACAATGGAAAATTCAACATCTGGAAGGGCATCAGAGCCAATAACAGCAACCCTGTATTCAATACTAGAATAGAATGTTTTATACAATTCAGCTTCCTCACCTTCTGTTAGTATAGCAGCATGGTAATTGCCATCGTGGGTATATGGATTTAAAATGGGTTTGCAAATCTTTTTTGCAAACGCTTTACATTGGGCATTAGCATTGGTAAACCCGGCAGCAATAATGGTTACTATGAATAATACTTTAAATAAGCGTTTCATATGCTATTCAGTTTTTAAAGTGTGAAATTGTTTCTAATCGCTTTTACTTTTCCTGTTAATTCTTGATAAACTAATGGAGTGATCTTTGATTTAGATTCAGATTTTAAAGTAGTTACGTTGGTCTTATCGTCTACTACCGTTTCATTGGCCGATTGTGATAATTCAATCTTATCAAATACCAACTTTAAGTCTTTCATCACAGCAATCAAAGATGCAACATCCTGATCGTCTTTGTTTTCATCCAATAACTTAAGAACGATATCCAAGGATAACTTCTGATCTACAATCCTGTCTACCAATTTGTTCTCCGTCAACTTATCAGGATTCACCAATTGGGTAGCAATAAAAAGACCTTCAATCCAACCTCCCACCAAAACGATAGAAGCAATAGCTGTACGGTCATTTTCCTTTAAGAACGAACTAGAGGCCATAAAGGTTTCAGAAATAATATCCATAATAACTTCCTTGTTATTGATATTTTCTTCCAATCTCTTTATTGTATTGTTGTCTATCGCATCCAAAATACCTAAGCCCTCAGCCAATTTTTTAGATGTAGACATGTAATTTATTGTGGTCTGAGTTTGTTCAAACAAACTGGCAAAACTCAAATCTGTTGTGTATATCCCCAAATTTAATGCCATACTTTTATTTGTAGTATACCTCGAAACATTTGAAAGTGGGTTCAAAAGCTTTTCATTGTAAGTAGCACCAGCAATTTTAATCAACATAGCCGTTTCAATGGGCGATGGCAATGAGTAAAAAATCTTCTTAGCTTGGTTAATCTGGTCAACAGCAGTGGTGTCTATGCTGATTGTGTCCGTCATGTTGCTCTTGCCTCCATCAGCGGAACAACCAGAAAAAAGAATCATTACACCAATCGTAAGTAATCCAAATGTTTGCTTTAACATATCTCTATCTTTTTTTATTAATCGCTTCATGAATATATATGCTTCATTGAGGCAAGTAAAAATAATACTTTTTTTTCAATTACAAAACTGTTCATAATAATTAACGCTTTTTTTTTGCATTTTTTTATGTATTCTTTTGTAATCACTTGTATGATAATTGTTTATTGATAATTAAAATATTTTACCTCTATCTGTTAGCAGCTTTTCATATTCTGGTGACAATTCATTACTCCAACCTATCAGGTATTTGGTATACATTCCCAATTCCAAGCGCCATATATCTTTTCCATAAGGGTCTCTCATTATATCATTAGGGAATGCTTCCATTGCCAACTTAATTTTTTGATCGTTTTTGCGAAAAGGATTTTTGTGTAGGGGAGCCGCTCCATATAAAGAGAGAATTGTATAAGCTATTTCTGATGGATATTTGTAACTGAGTATCCCAAATTCTACATCATCAGTGGTCATAGTGTTTACAGCAACGGATATATCTGTTTTAAAATAATTGTTTACAACAAATATCAAGGCTACACTCTCTACATTATTTTCATCTCTAAGATAAGCTATGAGTCTTTCTTTATTCTTTGGATTTTTAATTTCAGGAATACCGTCTTTTTCACCAATATTAAATGTACTGCCTGCTTTTTTTGCTATCTGATCTGCCCATAAGTTTATTTCATTGATCCCTTGGCTTAAATTCGGTTCTGTAATAGTTTTATATACAGATCCTTGCGGTAAATTCTTTTTTATGGTGGCGAATGGCTCTCCAATATAGTAGTTGCTTTTAATGGTAAGAGGCATTTGATTTTCATTCGCTTTTTGTCCTAACCATTTTATGGCAATATTTATGGAATCCAGCGTGGTTCTAATGTCATAATCCGTCCAGGGCATGGTTTCCTTATTGTCTACAAATATAAAATACAGCAAAACGTCATTTTTTAATGACTTGCATATATTTTTATTTCGGCCTTCTCTGTAATCTATTTTTCTAATGCCTACTGAACTGTGTGTCAATAAAAATATTATTAAGGTTCCGTAAAACAACCCTCTCTTAATATATTTATTATTACCAAAGTCCTTCATTCTTGCAATTATAATGAATTTTATTCTTTTTGAATGCTATTATCATTTATTTTTTAATGAATAGAAATCACAGTACCTATTTATTTTACAAATATCGCATTTGGGTGCTCTTGCGGTGCAGGTATAGCGCCCGTGCAAAATGAGCCAATGATGTGCGTGATGTACCAGTTCGTCGGGTATCAATGGTCTAACCCGTTCTTCACATTCTTTAGGATTTTTAGCACCTGCACTGATGCCAATTCTTTCAGATACCCTAAAAACATGTGTATCTACTGCTAGATTAGCGTCACCATATAATACAGATGTGATAACATGTGCGGTTTTTCGCCCTATGCCAGGTATTTTCTGCAATTCGTCAGCAGTTCTAGGTAATAGGCCTGAGTAATTATTACAAACAGCCAAAGCCATGCCTGATAAGTGCTTTGCTTTGTTATTAGGATAACTGCAAGTCTTAATTTTTTCATAGATAGCGTCTTCCCCTGCAAGCGATAAGGATGGGTAATCAGGATAACTTTTAAATAATTCGGGGCTAATGGCATTTACTCTTTTATCTGTGCATTGTGCCGATAATATAACCGCAACCACCAATTCATAGTCGTTTCGATAATTCAACTCCGTTTTTGGATTGGGTTCCTGCTGCTGAAAAATTTTCAAAATACGCATCATCCGTTCTTGATTGTTCCGACTTTTTTTCACCATCCTTGCTATTTATAAATTTCGATTACCTTTGTAAAATTAATATTTATTTATGATTTCATATCTCAGGATTGATAATCTGTCAAAATCATTTGGCGATTTAGTATTGTTTAAAGATATCTGTTTTCACCTCGATCAAGGTCAGAAAATTGGATTGATTGCCAAAAATGGTACCGGAAAATCCACTTTGCTGAATATTATTTCCGGAAAGGATTCGCCAAGTTCTGGTACCATATCATTTCATAAAGATATTTCAATAGGTTTTTTGGAGCAAGACCCACAACTCAATCCTAATCTTACTGTTATAGAACAGTCTCTGGCTTCCGATAACCCTATTGTTAAAATAATTAAAGATTACGAAGCTGCTTTAACAAGCAATTCTGAAAAGGATATTCAACGCAGCATGGAGCTGATGGATCTAAATAAGGCTTGGGATTACGAGAACAAAGTAAAACAAATATTGAGCAAGCTCAAATTAAATAATCTCGATCAAAAAGTTTCTAGTTTGTCAGGCGGTCAGCAAAAACGACTGGCTTTGGCGAATGTTTTGATTAATAATCCAGATCTATTAATTCTTGATGAACCTACCAACCATCTCGATATTGAAATGATAGAATGGCTTGAAGAATATTTGGCCGATACAGCCAGTACTCTTTTGTTGGTAACGCACGATCGCTATTTTCTTGATGATGTTTGTAACGGAATTATCGAGATTGACCGACAAGGCTTATACCATTATAAAGGTAGTTATGAGTATTATATAGAGAAAAGAGATGAACGGATAGCTAATGATTTGACCAATATTGATAAAGCCCGCAATTTAATGGTTAAGGAATTGGAGTGGATCAGAAGGATGCCCAAGGCACGAGGAACCAAATCGAAATATAGAATAGAGGCTTTTGATGAGCTTAAGAAAAAGGCGAGCGAGAAAATCACCGACGATAAAGCCGTGATCAGAACCAATATGGCACGTCTTGGGTCTAAAATTATTGAATTGGAATCAATTTCAAAAGCTTATCAGGATAAGGTATTGATTCAAAATTTTAGCTATATTTTTTCCCGAGGCGAAAAGCTGGGTATTGTTGGAAATAATGGCTCTGGAAAAAGTACCTTTCTGAATATTTTAACCGGAAATGTTATTCCCGATTCAGGGACTGTTTCTTTAGGTGAAACATTGGTAATTGGTTATTTCAGACAAGAAGGGATGCAATTTGACCAGCAGATGCGGGTTATTGATGCAGTTACTAATATTGCTGAATTTATTACATTAGCCGATGGTTCTAAAATATCAGCTTCAGGCTTACTCACCCTATTTTTGTTCCCTCCTGAAAAACAATACTCGTATATTTACAAACTCAGCGGAGGAGAAAAAAGAAGGTTGTTTTTGGTTACTATTTTAATGAATAATCCTAACTTTTTAATATTAGATGAACCCACCAATGATTTAGATATACCTACATTACAAGTGCTTGAAGATTATTTGGTGCGTTTTGGAGGTTGTGTTATTGTAGTGTCGCACGACCGTTTTTTTCTCGATAAAATTGTTCAGCATATATTTGCCTTCGATGGAAATGGTGTAATAAAAGATTTCCCCGGAAATTATACTGAGTACCGAATCCGAAAGCAATTGTTAGCATTAGCCCCAACTGAAAAGAAAGTTCAAAAAAGTGAATCTAAGTTGAGTTCTTCCTCCAATTCGAAAAAAGCAGGGTACAAGGAAAAAAGAGCTTTTGAAGTATTGGGTAATGAGATTAAGAAACTCGAAGTAGATAAAAAAGAAATTGAATTTCAATTGAGTCAAACAATAATAGACCATCAGATGCTCAGCGATTTAAGTTTAAAACATGCTGCTATTGTTGCTGAATTAGATAAAAAAACTGACGAATGGTTGCATTTAGATGAATTATTGAACTAAAAAGGGGGTAGGGAATGAAACCTATTTTTATCCCCTCCGTAAAAAAAGTTACTAGTAAAACATCTTATGCGGTTAAATAAAAAAAATATGCTTTTTAATAAATGGGCTAAGTCGATTCTGTCCATTAACTTGCTTTTCTTTATAGTATCTTTTCAAGCTCTATTCTCGCAAGACCACGAAGATAAGTATAATGAGATGCTATCGAAAAATAAAATCAAGCTCCAAGAAGTAATAGAACATGATTATATTGACGGAAAACCTCAAAAAAGCGGTGTTAAAAGTAGGGTAACATCATATGATCAGTTTGGAAACAGGATTGAAGAAATTAATTACCGTCCCGATGGAAGCTTACTTTCTATGTTGGTTTTTAAATATGATGAACGCAACAACCGCATAGAATTTGTTCAGTATGATAGTAAGAAAAAGCCAACGTATAAAGTATTTACTAAATACGATGAAAAAAACAGAAAAATCTTTGAAGAGGGTTTTAATGGTGCCGAAAATACGAAAAATTACTATTTTTATGATGACATGGCCCGATTGAAAGAGATTCATTATTATCTTCAAGGAAGTTTAGATGAAAAGAGGGTTTTTTTGTATAACGGTTATAATGCCGAAATACTAATAACCGATGCTAAGGGCAAGAAATTATACAAGATGCTTACCAAATACGACATGAAATGGAATTTATTGGAAGAGCAAAGAGTTGAAAATAATAAATCAATTACTTATGTGATGAAGTATAAGTACGACATGAAGGGCAATATGGTGATGGAGGAAAAATTGATCAATAGTAAACTGAATTATCGCGTAGAGAAAATATATAATGAAAAAGGTCAACACATTGAAACCTATAAAGAAACTTTAAGTACCGAAAAGTATTTATCAAATAAATTCTCTTATCACCCCAATGGTTTTATAGCCGAGGAACAATTTAGAGGCAGTGCAGTTAAAGGCTTTTCCAAGAATACTTACACCTATGATAATGGTATCAGGAATACCAAGGATAGTTATTATGCCGATTATGATTATCAGGTTCTTACAGTTTATAGCTACGAAAATTTTTAATATTTTTAAAAAAAATACTACTTTTGTCTCTTTATACTATTTGAGATATTGAAAGTCTATACCCTTTCTGATAATTTTAAGTTTAACAAACCTTTGGTTACCCTCGGTGCATTTGATGGTGTTCATTTAGGACATCAAAAACTGTTGACTTATTTAAAACACAAAGCCGAGCAACTAAACACTGAGTCGGTTGTAATTAGCCTTTGGCCTCATCCAAGAATTGTATTGAATAAAGACCTGCAATCATTTTCATTGCTAAACAGTTTAGATGAAAAAAAACTATTGCTCGAAAAGGCAGGGATTAAAAATTTAGTGATTATTCCTTTCGATCAGGCTATATCACGAATGGGAGCTGAAGAATTTGTAAAGCAAGTTATTATAGAAAAACTAGATACTGCTTTGTTTCTTCTAGGATTTAATAATATGATAGGCCATAAGCAGGAAGGTAATTTTGAGTTTTTAACAAAACTTTCCGCAAAATATAACTTTATGTTGGAACAATTCCATCCTGAATTATTAGATGGTAATAAAATAAGCAGCACTCTTGTTAGAAATGAACTATTGGCAGGCCGTGTTGAAAATGCAAACAAGTTACTGGGATATCAATACAGCATAAGCGGTTTGGTGGCAGAGGGAAAAAAAATGGGTAGGCTCATCGGTTTCCCAACGGCGAATATTGTTCCTCTTGATCAGTATAAATTAGTGCCTCTTCAGGGGGTGTATGCGGCATATACAAGCACAGAGCAGGGAGTGTTCCCTTCTATGCTTAATATTGGCTACAGACCTACCATAGGAAATAATCTGGAAAAAACTGTTGAGGTTCACTTATTTAATTTTGACGATAGTTTGTATAACAAAGAATTAACCATTAGTTTTGTAAGCAGATTGAGAGATGAAAAAAAATTTGCCGGATTAGAAGATTTAAAAAGGCAATTGATTGAAGATAAAAATATTAGTATTCAAGTATTAAATAAAAATAAGTATCATTATTTATGAGTGGAACAACAGTAAACGTTGAAATGTTACCATACAAGGTAAAGGACATGTCTCTTGCCGAATTTGGGAGAAAAGAAATAGAAATTGCCGAGAAGGAAATGCCTGGTCTAATGGCCATTCGCAAAAAATATCACGGTCAAAAACCTTTGAAAGGTTCTCGCATAACTGGGTCTTTACACATGACCATACAAACTGCGGTTCTAATAGAAACATTGGTTGATCTTGGCGCTGATGTTCGCTGGGCATCTTGTAATATATTTTCAACTCAAGATCATGCTGCGGCTGCTATTGCTGCGGCTGGTGTTCCAGTTTTTGCATGGAAAGGTGAAACACTTGAAGAATACTGGTGGTGTACCAAACTGGCATTGGCTTTTCCTGGAGGCAAAGGTCCCAATTTGATTGTTGACGATGGTGGTGATGCTACTCTTTTGATTCATTGGGGTGTTAAGGCTGAAAATGATCCTACTTTTCTGGATAGAAAATCTTCTAATCGTGAAGAGCAGATTATACTCAACACATTAAAAGATTGTTTGACCGAAGACAAGCAAATGTGGCACAGAATGGTTAAAGAAATGAAAGGCGTTTCTGAAGAAACCACAACGGGTGTACATCGCTTATACCAAATGATGGAAAAAGGTGAATTATTGTTTCCTGCTATTAATGTTAACGATTCAGTAACCAAATCTAAATTTGATAACCTTTATGGTTGCCGCGAGTCATTGGCTGATGGTATTAAACGTGCTACAGATGTCATGATTGCTGGTAAAGTAGTAGTTGTTGCAGGTTATGGTGATGTTGGAAAGGGTTGTGCCCATTCAATGCGTTCTTATGGAGCTAGGGTTGTTGTTACCGAAATAGATCCCATTTGCGCTCTTCAAGCAGCCATGGAAGGCTTTGAGGTTACTACTATGGAAGATGCTGTTACAGAAGGAAATATATTTGTAACCACAACCGGTAACAAAGATATTATCACCATAGAGCATATGAAGGCTATGAGAGATCAGGCAATAGTTTGTAATATTGGTCATTTTGATAATGAAATTCAAGTTGAAAAGTTATTTTCTTTCCCAGGTATCAAACATATCAATATAAAACCTCAGGTTGATAAATATGTTTTTCCCGATGGTCATGCTATATTCCTATTGGCAGAGGGTAGATTGGTAAATTTGGGTTGTGCAACAGGTCATCCTTCATTTGTGATGAGTAATTCATTTACCAATCAAACATTAGCGCAGATTGATTTGTGGATCAACAATTATAAAATAGATGTATACCGTTTGCCTAAAAAATTAGATGAGGAAGTTGCCCGTTTGCATTTAGAGCAAATTGGCGTTAAACTTACTAAACTAAGTAAAGATCAGGCCGATTATATTGGAGTTTCTTTAGATGGTCCATACAAACCAGAGCATTACCGTTATTAAGATAAGATATAAATGAAAGGTGCGAAATATTTCGCACCTTTTTTAATTATATACTCTTAATAAATCGCCCGATTTTATAGCATTATACTGTTTTAGTGGAGCTGCTGCTTTGCTTCCATGCTCCGGACTTCCGTAATTAAAAAGGTTAAATCTTGAGCCACATTTGGGGCATTTAACATATAATAAATCATTTTCTTCTACCTTACAGGCCACGTAATCTTCATTTGCTTTATATGTGCAGGTAATGTCGTATGCAACATATTCATCATATGAGTGTTGCATAATTATCAATCCGTTTCCATGAACAATCATAGAGCTTAATCGGCTTCCGGCATTCAAACCATAATACCTTATTTCACTGCCCCTGATGTTGGTATCCAAAGGAGTGATGGTAATGGGATCGCCTACTCCAACATGCTGCAAATCGGACGATATGCTAAGGCTTAAGTTAACAGGAACATATGGTACCACGTTGTATTCATCCTTATCACATGAAAACGAGAGCATCAATATGCTGAACAGCATTAATTTAATTATCTTTGTGCTTTCCATTTGGAATCGTTTAACTAATAAAACGCAAAGTTAATGCAAATATTACGGATATTGTATATGGCTTTTTTTATGGCATTTCTTTGCGAAATACCAATAATGTCGCAACTTCCTCAAAACGATAATAGTAATAAGCCTTCTTATCAAAAAGAAGCCGAAAACAAGATTGAGAAACGAAGACAGAAAGAGAAGGAAGCTGTAAGGAAACAACAGGAAGAAGATAAAAAAGACCATTTAAAAAGGCAAACAAAAGAAGTTAGGAAAAGGATGAAGCAGGGGGAGAAAGAAACCAAGCGGCATTATCGTAAGAAAAAGGAACCTTTTTATAATCGGTGGCTATATAACAAGCGATGGAAATAAAAAATGTTAAATTCTTTTTTCAAGCAAAAAAATAGCTTATCTTTGCATCAATATCATTTACCGCTCACAAGGCGGAATGGTTTAGGGTTTTCGAGCTTAGGGGTGGTTCCCTAAGCTTTTTTTTTATACCTTAAGGAATTTCTTTGAATAGAAAATATAAAGGATGAGCCAGCAGCTCAGGGTAAAAAAGAATGTTTATCTAAGTAATAGAAATTCCAATAATTAGAACATCGTCTGTTTGTTCAAAGTATGATTTCCATTCTTCGAAATGGGAGTTTAATGTCGTAAATTGTTTCTTAACCGGATCTTTTGCAATTTCAGAGAATAGTTTTTTGAGATTTCCCTCCTTAAATTTTTTATTTTTAGGCCCTCCAAATTGGTCGCCAAAACCATCAGAAAGCATATATACCATGTCGTTTTTTTGTAATTGAAATTCATGATGGGTAAAACGCATATCGGAAAAAGTGAAATCGCCAATCATAATTTTATCTGGTTTGAGCTCTATTATTTCATTGTTTCGAATAATATAAAGCGGACGCTTTGCTCCCGAGAAATTTAATTGATAGGTGCGGAGGTTAATGTTTACCAATGCAATATCCATTCCGTCTTGCACGGTTAGTTCTGAACTCTCTTGATTTTTTTTCCATATATCTATAACACCCGCATGCAGAAAATTGAGGATATCGGACGGTTGACTCATTTCAAATTCAAGTACCGCCTGATTCAATAAATTGCTTCCTACCACTGACATCATAGCTCCCGAAACTCCATGTCCGGTGCAATCAACCGCGGCCATAAGAATATTGTCCGCATTTTTTGCTGTAAATTCTTTTTGAGGCGGAAATTCCTGAAACCAATAAAAATCGCCGCTCAAAATGTCTTTGGGTTTAAAAAGAATAAAATAATTTTGTAAGTAGTTTTTTATAACATCGTCTTTGGGAAGCAGAGAATCCTGAATACGTTTAGCGTAATTGATACTATCCGTAATTTCTTTATTTTTATGCTCCAAAATTTTGTTGTTATCCTCAATCATTTCTTTTTGAGCAATAATTTCTTCCTGCTGTATTTCTAATTCTTTATTTTTTTCAAGGATTTCGTTCTTTTGACTTTCCAACATGATATTGGCTTTTTTGCGTGCCTTGTTTTGTATAAATATTAACACAGCTATAATTAACATTAATGCAAGCCCCAATGATACTGCAATAATTACCAGATTTTGAAGTTTTTCCCTTTCTTTTTGTTTCTCTAATTCAGCCTCCTTTAATTGCAAATCCTTTTCACTTCGTTCAATTTCTACCCTCGTTTCCAATTGTGATACAATACCAAAAGATTCTTCAAGCAATTCTTTCATATCGGCATGATTGCGCATGTATTCGAATGCTTTTTTGTAATCTCCCGAAGCCACATAAAGTTGAACCAATACATCGTAAATTTCTACTATTTGCTTGGTATCGGCTGCGTTAACGGCATCTTCTAATGCAAGTTCAGCATATTGAAGCGATTTACTAATGTCCCCTTTCTGATTGGCAGCTTTTGAATATAATAGATAATATTGGGCTCTACTCTTTAGTTCCTTATTAACACTAGCTTTGAATTGATTGATTTGTAATATTTTAATCGCTTCTTCTGGTTTATTAAATGTAAGATATAATTCTGTTTTCATCAAATACAACATAGTCAATTGAATGGTGTCTGATTCCGAATTCGAGATAACTATTGCTTCATCAATATCTGCCATGGAAGTATCAAACTGACCTAATTCGGATAGCAATACTGAGCGCCTAGCCAATAAACGAATTAAATGAGTGTTGTGCCCTTTCTTTTTATAATATTGATACACTTGATTAAAGTAAACATAAGCTTTATCATATTCATTAATCTCATATAGATTTATTCCTATCGATTCTTTTATGTTGTATAATCTTGAACTGTCTTTTAATTTAGCGGCTAAAATCATGGCTTCTTCCAAAAATAGGATGGCCTTATTTTCGTCTTTAAATATATGATATATTTCTCCAATCTTTGTAAGCATGAATAATTGAGATTCTATATCTTGGGTGATTTTATATATTTTTAAGGCCGACATATAATTACCAATCACATCTCTGAAATTTCCATTTTTTAATGCCAATTCAGCCTTAACATTAAAAATATGAGCCTTGCTGCTGAGTAGGTCTTGCTCTTCGACCAAAAGAAGTGCTTCATTTAAATAATAAACTGAGCTATCTTCTTCTTCTTCTTCGTTCTTATCAATCCCTTTTTGTATAAGAAAATCAATTTTATTCTGTAAAGGATTTGCATGCAGATTTACCCCTATCAAGATTAGGGCAATCCATACTTTGATGTGTATTAAAGAATACAATATGGTTCTGTGTTTCGTCATCAACCAATGGAACATTTTAGCCCAAATATAATAATAATCGCTTTGACATCAAAGTTTATGGACTTATTTAAACAGAAGCGCTATTTATAATGTTGATTTTTTGTAAAAATAAAATAAAATGAATGCTTTAAATATTTTAGTATCTTTAGGGTCGCATTTAATGATATGAAATGATTGGAAAAATAATGCTTGTATTCTTCTTAACTTTTTCTATTTCAGGGAATTTGTTTTCCCAGAATGAAAAGTTTAAGGCGGCATTTATTTACAATTTTACAAAGTACGTTGAATGGTCCGCTATTGATAAAGACGGCTATTTTATCATTGGAGTTTATGGCAGTACAGAGGTTGCCCGCCATTTGAATGTGGTGGCAAATAAAATGAAGGTTGGTAACCAACCCATTAAGGTTAAGGTTTTTAAGACCGTTGCTGATGTTGAAAAGTGCCACTTGCTGTATGTGCCAAATAACAAGTCAAAAGAATTAAATAGTATTGTACAGCTTCCTCATTTAAAAAGTACTTTGATCGTGGGCGATCGTTCAGAAACCATTTCTTTTGGTGCTGGAATTAGCTTTTATACCAATGATGGTGAAGTTAAATTTGAAGTATCTAAAAATAATATTGACAAAGCCGGATTGAAAGTCAACCCGGCTTTATTAATACTCGGCAAAGCCAATACTATGTAAGGATTACTTTAATATCGTAATCAATCCTCTTTTCATAACTTTCTTACCATCCAGAATTAAATAGTGATAACTATCTGACTCAACTGTTTTTCCATTTATTTTACCATCCCATGGATTTGGATAGCCTTTTTCTGATTGATAAATTAACATGCCCCATCTATTATAAACTTGAACAATGGCTGTAGGATACATATTGATGTGTTTAATATTCCAAAGTGGATTATGTTCATCTCCATTTGGAGAGAAAGCGTTTGGTACTAAAATCTGATCATTTACTTTCAAGCTTAATACAACTTCGCAGCTGGCAGTTTGAAGCGCATGATCCGTCAATGTCCAACGAATACGATGTTCATATTGATGCTCTCCTTCTACAATAGGGAAAGCAATAGTACTACCTGACAAGGTAATTGAATCATTCAAATCATTTGTTAGACTTGAAATTCCGCAATTGTCATTAGCCATTAAGGGATTTAATTCAACACCTTGAACATGATAATTAAAAACATTATTAATAATGGAATCCAAGTCTGCTTCCAATGCTATTGAATTAATAGGACAAAGAATTTCGGGAGCCGATTGATCTGTTATTGTTATTGGGTAAACTGTTTTAGCAATACAATTGTCAATACCCGGTTGGATACCATAAACTATAATAGAATCATTTCCTAAACTAGCACCCCATTTAACCTTAATTAATTCTGCAACACTATTGGGAAGTTCAGTAGCCGATGGACTTAGAACCCAT
>JAIFLP010000111.1 GCA_020049015.1 Bacteroidota bacterium
TGAAAATGAAGATTCGCAAATTTCCCCATTTTCTGTATTCACTGAAAATGAAAAAACAAAAATGATAGAATCTTATATTTATGACGATAGCATTGTTT
Organism: Bacteroidota bacterium; assembly: GCA_020049015.1. Classification (GTDB taxonomy): domain Bacteria; phylum Bacteroidota; class Bacteroidia; order Bacteroidales; family DTGW01; genus JAIFLP01. Next base: position 99 of record JAIFLP010000111.1, read on the forward strand.
TTAAAATAGAAGAATTAAATACATTAAATGATTTCTACAAGAAACTTGGTGAAAAGCTTGAAGAACATAAAGTATTAGATTTTAATATTCATGAATGGCAAACACATATTCCATACCCAAATCCAATTGAATTATTTAATAATCACATTCAATTTGATTTAATTAACAAAGGTTGGCAATGCCTGTACGAATATCATGGTAATGATTCAACAACAACTGAAGACCTACATACTAAACTATTAGCAAAAGAAACAATTGAAAATCAATATCAAATTATTAAAGTAACTGAGCCAAATGGTCAATGCGAAATTTATTCAACTATGGGTAGTATATCTTATACCTGTGAATCGAGAATACCAATAAGTTGGCTTGACTTTTTTGAACTATTAAGTTCAGGTAAAAGTATTGATGCGTTTTATAGACCAAAGACAGTAACAAAAGCAGAATTAATGAGAATCTTAGAAAGACATGAAGATGTTTATGGCAATGGATATTCTTTTGAGTAATTATTTTTTGTATGCTTACATCTAATGTTTTAAAAAATAGCAGCGTTTCATTAATTCAAAACAAACAACCATGAACATCCTACAAATAAAAAGCGGAAAAGTAGAAATACGAAAAGACAATGGCTCGTTGGTTAGAACCATTGGTAACCGTTAATTGCAATTACAACCGTAAAAGGCAAAGTAGAAATTCGCAAAGAAAATGTATCGCTGGTTCGCACCATTGGGAATGGCGATGCTACCAATGCCCGCTGGCATGGAGCTGATATTGCTACAACCACCGAAGCGAAAAATGGATTCAACAACGCATGACCAGTGGTATGAAAGATATAGATAAAGGATACTTTAGGATATTTTTTTTTGAGTTTTTATAAGTCTTCTATAGTATAACTCCGAAATACTCAATTTTGCTTAGTATCCCGTTAAAATCATCTATTCTTCAACCAGTTTACACCCTATTATTTTGATTGTTTGCTTTTGTTTATCGCTTAGCTGTGCTGATTTTTCTACAAATATGCGGTTGTTTTTCCGTATGGCCTGATATGTTTCTTTGTTGTTTTTAAGCTTTACAATAGCATAGGTTTTATAGGTTTCAACAAATCTGCAATTTCTGTAACTACTTTGTACTATTAGCAAAAGAAAAATTAAATTAACATAAAAATATTTTTTCTGATGCAATAGCAATCCCAAACTCAATACCATTAAGTATATGATTATTAATTCCGGAAAGTCAATATATATTGTGTTGGTTGAAGAGTATTTAAAGGATGAAAAAAAATGATTTATGTATTCCATAAACTGAATGCTTAAATTTTGCTTGTTATATTTAGTATATTTGATAGAAGTTCAACTTTTATTAATATTAAAAATAGTATAGAAACAGGCATTATAAGGCTTACTAATGGAACTATTATTATATTGGCAACAGGTGATATAAAGGAAAAATTATGGAAATAATACATACTAAGCGGAAATGTTGTGATTTGCGCTGCAAGGCTTAAACTAAAAAGACTCCATACATTTCTAATTATGAAGAACTTTGATTGATAGCACTCATTTAATATTTTATAAAACACGGCTATTCCAATAACAGCTGAATAAGAGAGTTGGAAGCCAATGTCAAAAAATGTTGTGGGATTTACAAATAAAATGAGCAATGCTGAGCAAGAAAGTGAATTTATTATTCCATATTTTCTTGAAAATACATTTCCTAAAATTAAAAACGAAAACATGGTAGTTGCTCTTGTAACAGAAGGTGAAAGACCTGTAAAAATAGCAAAGGAAAATAATACTAAAATAATGATAATGTTTAATAGCAGGTAAATACTTTTGTTTTTTTTAAAAGGATTTATAAAAAAGCCAAGGACGAGATATATAATACCTACATGGAGCCCTGATACCGACAAAATATGAGCTGTACCTGTTTTCACGAAACTCTCTTTTAGACTATCTTCCATTGTGCTCTGTATTCCCATTGTAATGGCACTTATTATAGATATTTGTTGAGTCGACTTGCCATTTTTTTCCAATAATTCCATAATTTTGTGTCTGGCATGATTCAGTTTATCAAATATGCTAAGTGATTTGTATTTTAGGATCACAAAACTGTCTATTCTTAATTGTTGAATAATACCTTTGTTGAATAGATATTTTTTATAATCAAAGGCCAATGGATCTTCGCTATGGATCTTCGCTATTTTTTATTTCTGTTGCTTTAGCATGGATAAGTAAATAATCATTGGTTTGAATTTTATGTTCAGATTTTCTTATATAGCTAATGCATTTAGCGTTTAATGGTTTGATGTTATCATTTTCTATCCTGTTGAGTATAGTGCCCGTTAATTGCCCCGTTTTTTTATTTACTTCAGCTATTTTGAATAGGTAATAATGATAGCTTTGTGGTAATGCTGATTTTTTTACTTTTTGCAATTGTAAATAGCAAGTTGTTGCTCCCAGCATTATAAAAAGCATTTGGATAATCAATAGTTTAAACTTTGATTTATAGTATTGTGCTGAGAAAAAATGTATAATTACTAGAAGTAAAACAAATACACTTAAGGCAACAATACTCGTTTTAAAGTAATGAGGAAAGTAATATGAACATAGCAAGCCAGCAATAAAAGCAATTACCAAACGAAGGAATGGATGGTATCTGAAAATGCTAAAAAAACTATTATTTGTTGTATGCACGGGTTTTTTGCTTTCACCCGCCAAAATAGAATTATTTAATTAAAAAGATAAATTTTATTTCACAATTTTAATTTTATAAGCAACATCTACTTTTCCTATAGAAATGGCATCCAATTTCTTTTTTAACAATCTTCTTCTGAGGGGCGAAAGTCTGTCAATAAACATCTTTCCTTCTAAATGATCGTATTCATGTTGTATAATCCTGGCTAGTATACCAGAGTATTCTTCTGTTTTGATTTGGAAATTTTCATCGCAATATTTAATTTTAATTGAATCGTTGCGTTTTACATCTTCCCTTAGGCTGGGCAAACTCAAACACCCTTCATTAAATAATTTTTCTTCACCAAAAGTTTCTTCAATTTCTGGATTGATAAAAGCTTTTCTAAATCCATCTGTTTCTGGATAGTCTTCTGAAAACGAGCCCGCATCTATTACAAATAACCTTACTGAAACGCCTATTTGAGGGGCAGCCAATCCTACACCATCACATTTGTCCATGGTTTCCCACATATCAGTTAATAATTTATCCAAAGCAGGATAATCAGGATTTATCTCTTCCGCTTTTTTTCTTAATACGGGTTGACCATAAACGAATATTGGTAGTATCATTGTAACGAAATTTAACTTTTTCTGTTCATATAATCTTGTAAGATAATAGTGGCGCTTACCATGTCCACAGTACCTTTGTCTCTTCTGTCCATTTTTTTTAATCCCCCATCTATCATTGCCTGATGCGCCATGATGGATGTAAATCTTTCATCTACTTCTTCAATGGGTATTGAGGGGAATTTTTTCTTGAATAAATTTATAAATGGGATTATTTGTTGCGAGGTTTGAGAAAGCTCATTATTCATTTTTTTGGGCATTCCGATAATTACTTTTTCAACTGATTCGCGTAAAAAATAAGTGCTTAAAAAATCCATTAATTCATTTGCAGCAATAGTAGGTAAACCATTAGCAATAATTTTGAGCGGGTCGCTTACCGCAATACCCACTCTTTTTAAACCATAATCTATAGCCAATATCCGTCCCAAATTTAAGCTTTTTGTTGTAGTTTTATTAAATTCAGTGCCGACCCTGCTTTAAACCAGGCAATTTGATTTTCGTTATATGTATGTTTCAATATAATTGTTTCTCTTGTTCCATCTTTGTGTTGAATAAGCAATTGAAGTGGCACGTTTACAGTAAATTCAGTAAGTCCATTAAGAGTAAATGTATCATCTTCTTTAATTTTATCATAATCGTTTTTGTCTGCAAAGGTTAATGCCAACATGCCTTGTTTTTTTAAGTTCGTTTCATGAATTCTTGCAAACGATCTTACAATTACAGCTTTTACCCCCAGGTGTCGAGGTTCCATTGCAGCATGCTCTCTCGAAGAACCTTCTCCGTAATTTTCATCACCAATGATAATGGTTCCAATTCCGTTTTTCTTGTATAACCTAGCAGAATCAGGAACGGGCATGTATTTCTCTTCAATAATATTTTTTACCTCGTTGGTTTTTTCATTAAAAATATTAAGAGCACCTATCATCAGATTGTTAGATATATTGTCTATATGCCCACGGTATTTAAGCCAAGGACCAGCCATCGAAATATGATCGGTAGTGCATTTTCCTTTTACCTTTATTAATAAATGTAAATTCGAAAAATTATTTCCATCCCAAATATCAAATGGGGCTAGCAATTGAAGTCTGTCTGATTTTTCATTAACAATAATATCAATTTTACTTCCAACTTTTGCTGGTTCTTGATATCCCGCATCCTTTACATCAAAACCTTTTTCAGGTAGTTCCATTCCTTGAGGTATTTCTAACTTTACCTGTTCTCCTTTTTCATTGGTTAGAGTATCGGTAATGGGATTAAATGCAAGATCGCCCGAAATTACAAATGCGGTAACCATTTCGGGAGATGCTACAAATGCATATGTATTGGGATTTCCATCATTTCGTTTTGCGAAATTTCTATTGAACGATGTGATAATGCTATTTTTCTCCTGTTTATCTGCATTATGTCTTGCCCATTGACCAATACAAGGTCCACAAGCATTCGCCATTACTACACCTCCAATAGCATCAAAAACCTGTAACATGCCATCTCTTTCTATAGTATACCTTACTTTTTCAGATCCAGGTGTAATAATAAATTCGGCTTTGGATTTTAGATTTTTCTCAACGGCCATTTTCGCAACCGAAGCCGCACGTGAAATATCTTCGTATGATGAATTGGTACATGAGCCTATGAGACCAACTTCCAGCTTTTGAGGATAATTATTATCTTTTATAGCTTGAGCAAATTTTGAAATAGGCCATGCCTTATCTGGAGTAAAGGGACCATTTACATGAGGCTCTAATTCCGAAAGATTGATTTCAATTACCTGATCAAAATATTTTTCGGGCTGCTCAGTAACTTCTTTATCAGCTCGCAATTCATTATACAGCTCATTGGCTAAATCAGCAATTTCTTTTCTTCCGGTGGCTTTCAGGTAATCAGCCATTTTGTTGTCATAAGGAAAAACAGAAGTGGTTGCTCCAATTTCAGCACCCATATTACAAATAGTGCCTTTGCCAGTACAACTCAGGCTGTCGGCTCCATCGCCAAAGTATTCTACAATATAACCTGTACCGCCTTTAACGGTTAATATTCCTGCAAGTTTCAGAATTACATCTTTGGCAGAAGCCCATCCATTCAATTTCCCCGTTAGCTTAACTCCAATAAGTTTAGGAAATTTTAATTCCCACGACATGCCGGCCATAACATCTACCGCATCAGCTCCTCCCACGCCTATGGCAATCATTCCCAATCCTCCTGCATTAACAGTATGGGAGTCGGTACCTATCATCATTCCACCAGGAAATGCATAATTTTCTAATATTACCTGATGAATAATTCCTGCTCCTGGCTTCCAAAATCCAATTCCATACTTACTCGAAATAGAGGATAGAAAGTCAAATACTTCCTGATTAAGTTCCTTTGATTTTGATAAATCCTTATCAGCGCCTTCTTTCGCAAGAATAAGATGATCGCAATGAACAGTAGTAGGAACCGCTGTAATTGCTTTACCTGCATGCATAAATTGAAGCAGTGCCATTTGTGCAGTGGCATCTTGCATGGCTACACGATCTGGATTAAAATTAACATAATCAAGCCCTCGGGTGAATACCTGCTTCTCATTATCGCTAGACAGATGGGCGTATAGTATCTTTTCTGTTAAGGTTAGGGGTTTGTTAATTCTAAACTTAGACTGTTTTATCTTTTGTGAATAGCTGCTATAAAAGGCTTTCACCATAGCAAAATCAAAAATTTCTTGGCTCATACTTGTATCAATTTTTCAGTGCAAAGTAAATAAATATGTTTGAATCTTGTATTCATTTCGAGAAACAAATTATCTTTAACAAGGTTCAAAGATATTATTTTTCTTTCCATAATTTTTCCAGTTGAAACATTTCATCTCTGTAGCGGGCTGCTTCTATAAAATCGAGTTTTCCAGATGCCTCTTCCATCGATTTTTTTGCTTTATCAATTAGCTTTTTCAACGCAGCTTTGTCCATATATTTAATTAACGGATCGGCAGCTACATCAATTTTATCTTTCTCAATATAGTAGTTTTTTTCTTCACCCGAAGCGCTAGAGCCCGCTAATACTGATTTTCCGCGCGATCCTATTTGAGTTGGGGTTATATTGTGTTCTATGTTATAACGCATCTGAATTTCACGTTTTCGCATGGTTTCATCAATTGTTCTTTGCATCGAGTCGGTTATCTTATCTGCATACATAATAACCAAACCATTTACGTTTCTGGCAGCCCTACCCGATGTTTGAACTAAAGCCCTTTCCGATCGGAGAAAGCCTTCTTTATCAGCATCTAAAATGGCCACTAATGATACTTGGGGCAAATCAATTCCTTCTCTCAGCAAATTTACCCCAATTAAAACGTCAATTCTCCCGCTGCGCAAATTATCCAGAATGTCAATCCTTTCCAAAGTATCCACGTCGGAATGAATGTACTGGCATCTGATGCTCGCTTTGGAAAGATACAGCGTAAGCTCTTCTGCCATCCTTTTGGTTAATGTAGTTACCAATACCCTTTCGTCTTTTTGCGTCCTTAAATTTATTTCGTTCATCAAATCATCAATTTGATTTAGCGATGGCCTTATTTCGATTAATGGATCTAGAACGCCTGTGGGTCTTATTAATTGTTCTACAATAACGCCACCCGATTTTTCAAGTTCAAAATCAGAAGGAGTAGCACTTACGAAAATGGTTTGTCCGGTTATTTCCATAAATTCTTCAAATTTTAGCGGACGGTTATCAATTGCCGCCGACAATCGAAATCCAAATTCCACTAAATTCTTTTTTCTTGAAAAGTCGCCACCATACATCGCTCTTATTTGCGGAAGAGTAACATGACTTTCATCAATAACTAGCATAAAATCTTTTGGAAAATAATCAATCAAACAAAAGGGGCGCGAACCTGGATTTCTTCCATCAAAATATCTTGAATAATTTTCAATTCCAGTGCAATGGCCTAATTCTCTTAACATTTCAAGGTCAAAACTGACCCTTTCCTGGAGTCTCTTTGCTTCAAACATTTTGCCCAGATTCTTAAAAGTATCTACTTGTTCAAATAAATCTTTTTCAATCATGCGCAAAGCATCATTAACCCTTTCTTTACCAGTAACAAAAATATTGGCGGGAAAAATAACAGCTTCCTCAAATTTGGCAATAGTTTTTCCGTTAATTGGATTAAATGACGATAAACCTTCAATTTCTTCACCCCAAAACTCAACCCTGTATGCAATTTCGTCATAGGCTAAATGAATATCTACAATATCTCCTTTAACCCTGAAAGTGCCTCTTTTAAACTCCACTTCATTTCTGGAATAAAGGCTGTCAACCAATCTTCGGAGAAATACATTGCGGGGTATTTTCATTTTTAAATTTAATGAAATAGTATTTCCATGAAAATCATCAGGGTTTCCAATACCATAAATACAGGATACCGATGAAACAATGATAACATCTTTTCTTCCTGATAATAAAGCTGATGTTGCGCTTAGCCTCAATCTTTCAATTTCATCGTTTATTGATAAATCTTTTTCAATGTATGTGTTAGTAACGGGAATATATGCTTCAGGTTGGTAATAATCATAGTAAGATACAAAGTATTCAACCCTGTTATTGGGGAAGAAGAATTTAAACTCGTTATATAATTGGGCCGCTAATGTTTTATTATGACTTAAAACTAATGTGGGGCGCTGCACCTGCTCTATTACATTGGCAATGGTAAATGTTTTTCCCGATCCAGTTACACCTAACAAAGTTTGGTATCTGGTTCCCTGATCTACTCCATACGAAAGAGCTTTTATTGCCGCAGGCTGATCGCCCGTAGGCTGAAACTGCGATTCTATTATAAACCTACTTTCCATTTTTTTTTATTCGTTTGATGGATTATTCAACAAGAAGTGACGCTGCATCCTTATCTAAAATCCAAAGCATGGTTCCATTAACCGGATTTATATGATATGCGGGATAGTTTTTAGCTTTCTCAGAGTGATTGAAAATTTCATTTACTTTTACTGCTTTATTCTTCCCAGTAACTAAAAATAGTATCTCTTTAGCATGATTGATTAAAAGAGGCGTAAAACTTAACCTCATCTGATTTGAAACAGGATGTAAGGCTTCTTTTATTAACACATCCTCATTGAACATTTGCATATTATTCGGAAAAATTGAGGCTGTATGACCGTCATCGCCCATTCCAAGTATTATCAGATCAAAAGAGGGGATTTTGCCTGAGGGGGACACATTATTTGTTATGATATCCGCATACCTTATCTTCTCTTGCATTGGATTGTTATTTCCAATAATTGGAAAAATATTTTGGGTAGGGATATTAATGTTGTCTAATAGAATTGATTTGCAAACGCCATAATTACTATCAGAACTATCAGCAGCAACGCATCGTTCATCGCCCCAATAAAAAAAAATATTGTTCCAGTTAATACTGTCTCGATAATTATTTGACAATAATTTAAAGAGTAAGATAGGCGTAGATCCTCCTGATAAGGCTATATGATAAGGCTTTTCAGATGCAATACGAATTTTTTCGGCAAGAAATTCTACTGTTTCATCTGCACGATCAAAAATTTTAGAAGAAGAATTATAATTCACAATATTGGCCATCGTTGGTAAGGTTTTTACATGGATACCTCCAGGTAGTATTTTTGTCATTAAATAATTCGTTTGCAGCTTCAGGTCCCCAAGTGCCTGATGGATAGCCGAAAATTTTCATATCTTTATTATTTTCCCATGCTTCTTGCACGGGTTTAAGAAATTTCCAAGTTGCTTCTACTGCATCTCCTCTGGAATATAAAGTAGCATCACCATTCATACAATCCAATATCAGTCTTTCATACGCACTGGGAATATTAACATCAGAAAGATCGGCATATTTAAAATCCATGTTTACTGGTTGTACCATAAAACCTGCTCCGGGTACTTTCATACCGAATTTGAAAAGAATACCTTCATCTGGCTGTATTCGGATGATCAATTGATTAATTTGTTTATCAATTTCAGGATTGGTGTAAAAAATTTGATGGGGAGCCGTTTTAAAATGTATGGCAATTTCACTCACACGGGTAGGTAATCTTTTTCCGGTACGAATATAAAAAGGAACATTCCCCCAACGCCAATTATCAATAAATAATTTAAGGGCAACGTAAGTCTCTGTTTTCGAATTTGGATCCACTCCCTGCTCATTTCTATAAGCTGAAAAGACTTTGCCTTGTAAGTTCGATTCGGTATATTGACCTCTTATTACGTGAGTTTCAATATCACTATCTTTATAGGGTCGAATCGATTGAAAAACTTTCATTATTTCATTACGAATAGAAGTAGCATCTAAAGATGCGGGTGGTTCCATGGCAATAAATGCCGCGGTTTGCAATAAGTGGTTTTGAATCATATCCCGCAAAGCACCCGAATGGTCATAATAACCTCCTCTGCCTTCAACACCCAAGCTTTCGGCTGCCGTTATTTCAACACGATCAATAAAATTTCTGTTCCATAATGGTTCAAAAAAACCATTAACAAAGCGGGTTACCATAATATTCTGTACGGTTTCTTTGCCCAAATAATGGTCAATTCTGTATATTTGATCTTCATTGAAATAATCGTGAATTTTGTGGTTCAGTTCAATAGCCGAAGCCAAATCATAGCCAAAAGGTTTTTCAATGATGATTCTTTTCCAACTTTTCTCATGACACGATTCTGTCATTCCATGTTGCTTTAAAAAGCGTGAAATGGGTTCGTAAAGAGATGGGGGAGTAGAGAGATAAAATAAATAATTGCAAGAGCTTTCAATAGTTTTAGCTAATTTTTCTAATCGTATACGCAAATTAGCATAATCATCACTATTTTGAGTATTGATGGCTTGATAATAAATCAGCTTTAAAAAATCCTGAAAATGGCTTTTGTCTTTTCCCGTTTCTTTTTCTAAACTCGCTATTAATTTATCCCTATAAGCATCGTCAGAATATTCGGTTCTGCTCACTCCTAAAATGGCAAACTTATTGGGCAAGAGTTTTTTAGTATATAAATTATATATAGAAGGAATCAATTTGCGTTCTGTAAGATCGCCTGAAGCCCCAAAAATTACTAAAATATGGTCGTGTGCTTGCTGTATCATATCAATGATTTTAGATAGCCAAAGATAAAGAACAATTATGATATTTGATATTCATGCGTTTTAAAATAAAAAATATCATTAATATGCATTTCGATTGTATATTTATACAGGTTTTTCGGGTTTTAAAGAAAAAAACTGGAACATTTCTTTGAAAATTTACCGGAAAAAGATGTAATTTTGTAACAAATTATAAAAAATAAAGGATTAAGTTAGATAATATTAAAAAAAAGAGTGCAATTTAATAAAAATGATGAAAAATTTACCCGAAATAAAGTCCAAGCGAAAGTGATGCAAAAACATCAGGTTTTATGATCTGATGTGTTGCTGATAGGGTAAATATATTTTCAAAATAGTTCATATAAAAATACTTAACCTTCCTTTCAGCAATCAATTACTGGTAACGTGATATATTTTATCTTCGGGTCTGTTTAAACAAACAGTTGTTATGGGCATATTTAATAAATATTTTTAAATACCCCTTATGGAAAGGTGGATGATATAATAAAATATTTATTTTTGCGCTGGATTTTAAGGAGTATAAATTAATAGTTCTAGTTTTTAAAAGTAATAATTAATAATTATGCAAACAGTGAAACCGACCGCTCGGGGGATGTATAATCCAGAAAATGAGCATGATGCATGTGGAATTGGTTTTGTTGCCCATATAAAGGGTCAGAAATCGCATGAGATTGTTCGTCGTGGATTGGATGTGCTCATAAATATGACACATCGTGGGGCCGAAAGTGCTGATAATGTTTCAGGTGACGGCGCAGGAATTTTATTACAAATGCCGCATGAATTCTTTTTAGCCAAAGGGTTTAAGTTACCAGCACAAGGTCAATATGGTGCGGGAATCGTTTTCTTGCCTAAGAAGGCAAGTGAGGCATCAAAGTGTATGCGAATTTTTGAAGATACATTAATTGCTGAAAATCTTTGCCTTATAGCTACCCGTGAGGTTCCTGTTAATAGCTCTTGCTTGGGTGAAATATCACGCTCTACAGAACCTGATATGAAGCAGGTATTTGTAACGGGTAAATTTGAGCAAGACGAACTAGAAAGAAAGCTTTATATTGTTCGAAAATTATCAGAAAATCAAATTAGAAATTCCGATATTGAAGGAAAAGATAGTTTTTATTTTCCAAGTTTTTCATCAAAGGTAATGATTTATAAGGGGATGCTTACACCCATTCAGGTGCGTGAGTATTTTCCTGATCTTAGCGATTCTAGCATGGTGAGCGCTATATCGCTTGTTCATTCAAGATTTAGTACCAATACTTTTCCTACTTGGGATTTGGCACAGCCATTCCGTTATCTTGCCCACAATGGCGAAATCAATACCATTAAGGGTAACCGCAATTGGATGAAGGCACGCGAAGGCTTATTAAAAACTGATGTGTTTGGTGCTGATTTGCAAAAGTTATTTCCCATCATAGAGCCTGACATGAGCGATTCAGCTTCATTAGACAATGCGCTTGAATTTTTACATTTAACAGGTAGACCATTGCCTCATGCTTTAAGCATGCTAATTCCTGAGTCGTGGAATGATAAAAATCCAATCCCCGATAGCTTAAAGGCCTTTTATGAATATTATTCTACCTTTATGGAGCCTTGGGATGGTCCTGCATCTATTGTTTTTAGTGATGGTCGCTTTGTTGGGGGCACACTCGATAGAAACGGCTTAAGACCTTCGCGCTTTGTTATTACTAAAAGTGATATCATCGCTATGGGTTCTGAAGTAGGTTGTCAAATATTTCCTCCCGATCAGATTAAAGAAAAAGGTCGCTTGCGTCCTGGTAAAATATTACTTATTGATACCAAATTAGGAATTATTATTCCTGATAATGAAATTAAATCGCAATTATCTAAATCGCATCCTTATACGCAATGGTTAAAGGAAAATAGATTGGAGTTGCCAAAAATTGAAGTCAAAAACCGCATGCCTTCTTCATTAGGGAATGATTTAGTGAAATACATGAAGGTATTTGGTTATACTAAAGAAGATTTAGAATTTGTTATTACACCTATGGCTCGCGACGGTTATGAACCTACCGGATCAATGGGTAATGATACTCCTTTAGCTGTATTGTCAGATAAACCACAAAGATTGTTTAACTATTTCAAGCAATTATTTGCACAGGTTACCAATCCACCTATCGATCCTATTCGCGAAGGTTTGGTTATGTCTTTAACTAATTATATAGGTTCTGTTTCTAAAAATATATTACAAGAATCACCAGCCCATTGCAAATTAATCAAGTTTAAATCGCCTATTATTACCAATACCGATTTACAGAAGTTAAAGGATTTAAAAGAAGAGGATTTCAAAAATGTTCATTTAGATATTACTTTTGATGTTAAAAATGAAAATGGTCTTGAAAATGCTCTAGCGGCACTTTGTAAACAATCAGAAGAGGCTGTAGATAATAACATTAATTATATTATTCTTTCTGATAGAAACATTACTCCTGATAAAGCACCAATTCCAAGTTTATTGGCTGTTGCGGCTATCCATCACCACCTTATCAATGCAAAAAAGAGAATGCAAGTTGGACTTATTCTCGAAACTGCTGAGCCAAGAGAGGTTCATCATTTTGCTTTGTTGATTTCATTTGGTGCAAGTGTTATTAATCCTTATGGAGTATTTGCAGCTATTGATGACCTTTGTAATCAAGGTAAAATTAAATATGATTATGTTAAAGCTCGTGAAAACTATATTAAATCTGTAGATGCGGGATTATTGAAGATTCTTTCAAAAATGGGAATTTCTACTTTAAGAAGTTACCATGGTGCTCAGATTCATGAAGCAATAGGTATCAGTGATGACGTTATTAAAAAATATTTCTGTGGTACTTCTAGTAGGATTGGAGGAATTGGACTCAATGAAATTGCAAAAGAGTCATCAATGCCGCATCAGAATTATTTCGCCAATCAAGACGATACTCAGTTTAAAACGGAAGGCTTTTATGCTTATCGCAAAGATGGAGAAAAGCACTCTTGGGATCCTGAGGCTATTGGTCTTCTGCAATGGGCTACTCGCACAGGGAACTATTCAAAATTTAAAGAGTTTTCAAGCTATGTAAATACTCAATATCAAAAACCTTTATATTTAAGAGGCTTTTTAGATTATAAAAAGAAACCGATCTCAATAGATAAGGTTGAACCCGTTTCTGAAATTACCAAGCGTTTTATTACTGGGGCAATGTCCTACGGTTCTATCAGTAAAGAAGCACATGAAGCTTTAGCTAAGGCAATGAATCAAATAGGCGGAAAAAGTAACACGGGTGAAGGTGGTGAAGATGCTGAAAGATTTAAAAAACAAGCGGATGGTTCAAGTTTAAGAAGTGCCGTAAAGCAAGTTGCTTCTGGTCGCTTTGGTGTTACAACAACATACCTTGTTAACGCCGATGAAATTCAGATAAAAATGGCTCAGGGTGCAAAACCTGGAGAAGGCGGACAGTTGCCAGGTTTTAAAGTAAATAAAATTATTGCCAAACTGCGCCATTCAACTCCTGGTATAACTTTGATTTCACCTCCACCACACCACGATATCTATTCAATCGAGGATTTGAAGCAGTTGATTTCAGATTTAAAAATGTGTAATCCAAAAGCAAAAATTAGTGTTAAACTGGTTTCTGAAAATGGTGTAGGAACTGTAGCTGCTGGTGTTGCTAAAGCTAAAGCCGACGTTATAATTATTAGTGGAGCTGAAGGAGGCACGGGTGCTTCTCCTGTAAGCTCTATCAAACATGCAGGTATCCCAATGGAAATGGGTATTGCTGAAGCGCAACAAACTTTGGTAATGAATAATCTTCGCGGTCGTGTTCGCCTTCAAACCGATGGTCAGCTTAAGACAGGCAAGGATGTTATTATTGCCGCTCTATTGGGTGGTGAAGAGTTTGGTTTTGCTACTACAGCTCTAATAGTATTGGGTTGTATTATGATGCGCAAATGTCATTTAAATACTTGCCCTGTGGGTGTTGCTACACAAGATGAAAACCTGAGAAAAAGGTTTATTGGTAAGTCTGATTATGTTGTTAACTACTTTAATTTTGTTGCTCAGGAAATTAGAGAAATAATGGCAGAGATGGGAATTACTAAGTTTGATGATTTAGTAGGTCGCAGCGATTTACTCACCGTTCGTTCATTTGAGAACCATTGGAAAGCCAAAACAATTAATTTAGATAAGCTGGTATATTTACCCGAAGAAGCTAAAAAATATCCATTACATAATACGCACGTACAACATCACGATATTGATGATGTGCTTGATTTGGACTTGATCAAATTATCGAATAGCGCGATTAAAAATAAAGAAAAAGTTTGGATTGCTAAGCCTATTGGCAATACAGACAGGACAGTTGGAGCTATGTTAAGTGGTGAAATTGCAAAACTGTACGGAGATGAAGGCTTACCTCATGATACTATTAATGCCCGATTTACTGGTTCAGCAGGTCAAAGTTTTGGTGCCTTCTTGGCCAAAGGTATTTCATTCCGTTTGGAAGGTGATGCGAACGATTATTTAGGTAAAGGTCTCTGCGGGGGTAAAGTGGCAGTAGTTCCTCCTTCTGAAGCAACCTACAAAGCTGAAGAAAATATGATCATTGGAAACACCGTACTTTATGGAGCTACTTCAGGCGAAATTTATATACACGGTCTTGCAGGAGAACGTTTCTGCGTGAGAAATTCCGGTGCAATAGCTGTTGTTGAAGGAGTAGGGGATCATTGTTGTGAATACATGACTGGTGGTAGAACGGTTGTTCTTGGAAAAACAGGTAGAAATTTTGCTGCTGGTATGAGTGGTGGTATTGCTTATGTTCTTGATATGGACGATAATTTTGAATTTTTCTGTAATAAAGGGCTTGTTGAATTAACAAAGCTTGATAATATGGATGATATCAATGAACTTCAATCTATCATTAGCAAGCACTTATTCTACACAAATAGTGATGTTGCTGAAAAAATTCTTGTTAATTGGAACGAGTACCAACCACATTTTGTAAAGGTAATACCGTTTGAATATAAGAAGGTTCTTGAAGAGCTTAAGCTTGCAGCACTGCGTGAAAAGATCGCAGCAACAGAAGATGAACCACAGCGCCAATATTAATAGTTAAATAGTAAAAGAATTAAAAATTTATAAATATGGGTAATCCAAAAGGATTTATGGATATTGCCAGAAAAGATGCTGGTAATAGACCTATTCAGGAACGTATTGATGATTTTGGGGAAGTAGAGCAAACCCTTAATGATGCAGATAGACAATTGCAGGCCTCTCGTTGTATGGATTGCGGGATACCATTCTGTCAATGGTCTTGTCCTGTTTCTAATACTATGCCTGAATGGCAAGATGCGATATACCGTGGCGATTGGAAAGAGGCTATTGAGGTTTTGCATTCAACCAATAATTTTCCTGAATTTACCGGTCGCGTTTGTCCCGCACCCTGCGAAAAAGGTTGTGTTCTCAACATAAATGAAGAGCCAGTTACAATTCGCGAAAATGAATGTGCCGCTATTGAAAAGGCTTTCTCTTTAGGGTTAGTGACCGCTCAACCAGCGAAAGTACGTACAGGAAAAAAAATAGCTGTTATTGGTTCTGGACCTGCCGGTCTTGCTTGTGCCGATTTACTTAACAAATGGGGTCATACAGTTACTTTGTTTGAAAAAGATGAAGCGGTAGGTGGTTTGGTTCGCTTTGGTATTCCAGATTTTAAACTCAATAAATCAATTATTGATCGCAGAGTTGAGATTTTTAAGGAAGAGGGTATGATTATTAAAACCAATACCAATGTAGGTGTTGATATAACAGGTAAAGAGTTGTTAAAACAATTTGATGCCGTTTGTATTGCCATAGGAGCAATGAAGCCTCGCGACATTCAGGTTGAGGGAAGAGATTTAAAAGGAGTTCATTTTGCCATGGATTTTCTTACCCAACAAAATAGAGAATTAGCAGGAAAACATTTTTCTGATGAAGAAAGAATCCATGCAAAAGATAAACATATATTAGTAATTGGGGGAGGCGATACCGGTTCCGATTGTGTAGGTACTTCTAACCGTCATAAGGCAAAAAGTATTACACAGATTGAAATTATGCCCAAGCCACCTGTGAAGCGTGTTGAAGATAATCCATGGCCTTACTGGCCTTACACGCTAAAAACTTCTTCATCTCATGAGGAGGGTTGCGAGAGAATGTGGAGCCTAAATACAAAGAGATTTATTGGCGAAAAAGGCGTTTTAAAAGAAGTTGAGGTTGTTGAGGTTAAATGGGAAAAGGATGCTACGGGCAGAATGCAAATGACCGAAGTGCCTAATTCAAATAAAATAATCAAAGCTGACTTTGTTTTCCTAGCTATGGGTTTTGTTCATCCATTTCACGAAGGTCTTTGTAATGAATTAGGACTTGAATATGATGCACGTGGTAATGTTAAAGTGGATGCAAATAAAGCCACTTCAGTGGGCAAAGTTTTTGCTGCCGGTGATGCGGTTAGAGGTCCAAGCCTTGTAGTATGGGCTATTACCGAAGGTAGAACCATGGCCGAAAATGTCCATAAATTTCTAATGAAGTAAGATTTTCATAATTAGATAGTTCTCTGCCCACTTCAGAATTGAGGTGGGCAGTTTTTATTTAGGGCAATAATAAGACTTATTATTAATGAGTATTGGAAAGGATAAACATTTACTGCAAATCCCAAGATTAAAGAATCTATTGCTATTTCTTTTGAGTACATTATTATCAAAGAACCTATTAATCGCTAAATAAAACTAATAATATTGAAGCGCTAATAACAACATAGCCTAAATTTGATACTCAATAAAAAATATTTATTTACTATACTTATCACATTCATGAATTGTAAATATTTTTTATGTATACTATTATTTAACACCAATTAATTTTTCAATAAATTGTATTAATTCTTCATAAATCTTGTGTGTAGGTAATCCCATGACATTAAAATAGGAGCCTTTTATTGAATGAATGCCTATATAGCCCAACCATTCTTGAGCACCGTATGAGCCAGCTTTATCATAGGGTTTATGCTTATCTATGTAGTATACTATTTCGTCATCAGTAAACTCTTTAAATTTTACTTGGGTCTGATCAAAAAACGTATGTTTCAATTTTTGATGGTATAAGCATACTCCTGTGTAAACAACATGCATATTTCCCGATAATTCTTTTAGCATTTGAATGGCATTTTCTCGGCTTTCGGGTTTTCCATATACTTTATCATTAAAAACTACTATTGTATCGGCTGTTATAACAATGTCGCTGTGTTGGATGCGGGTTTTAAACCATTCTGATTTTAACTCTGCCAAATATATTGCAACAGCCTCATTTTTTAACTCCGCAGGGTAAATTTCTTCAATGTTTTCGGGTAAAATATTTCTGAATGAAAATCCCATATCTTTTAATAATTGGTTGCGCCTGGGACTTTGTGACGCAAGTATCAAGTTATATTTCTTTAGTTCTTCTTCTAAATACATTTTTATTCAATATTTAATTGTATTAGATATCTGATAAGTATACCATATGTAATGCCTGCTACCATTACTAATTTCAAAATGTTCCCAGCTTGTTTTAAACCTTTTATTGTTTTTGTTTTAAACACTATTATATTGCTCAAAATTAAAGGGGAAATTATAAAAAGCAAGAAATAAATGAGCGTATAGATATCTTTTAAATAAAGGAAATACAATAATATTAGAAGCAATGCTACAATAGATGACAAAATATAAATTATTATTTTCGAAACGCTTGCTCCATAGCGAATAGGAATTGTTGATCGACCGTATGCTGCATCGCCTTCAAAATCTTCAATATCTTTTGTAATTTCTCTTGCTAGGGTGATTATGAATGCAAAAACCGCATACCATAATATCCAGCTTCCAATAAAACCAAAATCATTACCTATAGCCAGTAAATAATTATGATATACCAAATTTAAAGCTCGTAGTTCAAAAAGATAAGAGAGTAAGGGCACAACGGCTGTTAATAATGAAATTATTATATTTCCTGTTATAGCTTGCTGTTTATACGTTGTAGAGTAAAACCATAAGAAACCCGAGGTTATAGCAAATAGAAATCCCAAAACAGGAAGTCTAACAATATATGCAGCAATGAAACCACCTAGAATGCCTGCTAAATTGATTATAAAATAGATCAACATAGCATTATTAAAGCTGATTTTTACTCCAATGATTTGTTTATGCGGTTTGTTTATGCTATCAATTTCTAAATCATTGGCATCGTTCAAAACATAACCGGCTGCAGCTATTAAAATAGTTGATATAACTAAAATTATAAATCCCAATAGGGGAAATTGTAAAACAAATTGAAGGGGCGGTTCGCTATATTGACCAAGATAATAAGCTAAGGGGGCTATTATTCCATACCGCATCACAATCATGGTATAGGCTATAATGAGTAGGTTTTTGTACCTGATTAATTTTAATATATACATGGCGATTATTTATTTTACCAACTAAAAGCTTCTGATGGTTCCATCCAATTTTTCTGAACTTTTAATACCTGTTCTATTACATCCCTAACACAGCCTTCTCCTCCTGCTTTATCTGATATGTAACGTGAAATTGATTTAATTTCATCACATGCGGTATACGGACACGCAGCAATGCCAACTCTTTGCATAACCTCAAAATCGGGCATATCATCACCCATATAGAGTACCTCTTCATCTTTCAATTCGTGCTTCGAGATCATATCTTTGTAGTCGTCAAGTTTATATCTCGATTTCATGTATATATCAGTAATTCCTAAATTTTTGAACCGGGTTCTAATTGATTCATTATTACCTCCTGTTATGATACCCAAAATATAACCCTTCTTTACAGCATATTGCATGCTATATCCGTCTTTTATGTTCATTGTTCTCAATAGTTCACCATCGGGCGATAAAACTACACGATCCGAGCCCAACACACCATCAACATCGAATATAAAGGCCTTAATTTTAACTAAATCAGACTTGTAATGATTCATGCGATTTTTTTTCGCAAGATAGTAAATTTTATTCTTTTTTTCCTTGTTGTTTTATCAATTCAGTGCAATGTTCATATTGCTCAAGTTCTGTATATCTTTTTATAAGAAGCGAAAAGAATTCTTCGTCATTGAAATAAGGGTGTTTGTTGTCATAGGGTATGTCATTCTCTATGGTGTATTCCAAGAATGAAGCTTGATCCATCTCGTGATATTTTTTCCAAATATCATTTTCTTTTTGGCCATATAACATCCTATGCTTTCTTACAAGATCAACCATTTGATTTTGCATATAAATCAAATCTTGATTTTCATCTAGTAAGGATTTGTTTTTAAGATAGTATTTGTTAAATTCTTCGCTGGTTTCAGTGTTTCTGTCTTCTTGCAATATCTTTTTCATGATATATTTATTGCCCCTAATTTCACTCAGGTTTTTCTCTACCTTTTTACGCATGAATTCCATGGCGATATTTAATTGAAATGGTATCTGTTTCATATTAATTCCTCCTATTAATAACTTATCTATATGCAAATTTAAACTATCAGCGATCCTTAAAACAGGGTAAAAAGTCTGTTTTTGTTAAAGGTCAACACTATTAGCAATTGAGTATATCATGACATTGAAAAAAGTAGTGGTACTATTTGTTTCTTTAAATGAATTAAATTACCTTTATCCAAATAAAGTTTATATCGCAATGATTGAGGAACAAGTAGAAGAAAAATTAGAAGTAATTTCTTATCTCATATTTGAAATTGGTGGTGAATTATACGCTGCCAATGTAGAAAAAATTGAAAGCATTATAGAAATTCCTAAGATTACAAAGGTACCCAATTCTCCTCCCCATTTAATAGGTGTTATTAACCTCAGAGGGGTAGTTTTGCCAGTTATTGACGCCCGCATTAGAATGGGTACAGAGGTAAAAGAATGTACAGAGTTTTCTGGTATTCTGATCCTAGAAGTTGATTATAAAGGAGAACAAGTGCTGGTAGGTGCCCTCGTAGATGCGGTAAATGAAGTAGTTGAGATTTTACCCGGTAGAATTGATCCGCCGCCCACAATGGGACTCGATTTTCAATCTACTTATTTAAAGGGGGTTTTTAAAAGAAAAAATGGATCTTTCCTTATGATTCTCAATCTCGATCAGGTTTTTGCTGTTGATGATGCCGTAACCTTTGAAAAAACTATGGTTTAATTTGCAGATGTAATTCGTGAAATGATTTTACGGATACACCGTTTTCAGTTGCGGCTGACAACCATTTGTCACTATTTTTTATGATGTTTATTATCTCTTTGTCAGAATCATTGTTACATCCTTTAATTATTTTAATTTCTGAAGTTTCACCTTTTGCACTTAATTCGAAACTAAGTTGCATTTCACAGTTTATTAATGATTCCTTAGTATTGACACTCATTTTTGAATAAATATAATCTTCAAAGCGTGTATAGGTTAATGAATAAACAGCTTTGTTTTTTATAGGTGCTGATGCTCTTTTTCTGCTGGAATACCCAACTGATTCTAATTCATCAGAACTAGGATATGCTTTGTCAGCAGCAGAACTTTTGTCAGCAGCAGCCCTAGCTCCATCTGCTTTTTTTGCCAATACTTTTTCTTCAGCCTCTTCTTGCAATTCTTTTTTATCTTCGTAAACTATCGATTCTAAAGGCTCTTCAATTGAGGTATTAACACTTGCTTTTTCAGATATAACATCCACAACTTTTTTAGTTTCAATTTCCTTACTGGCAGATACAATCGGTGCAGCAACTTTTGGATTCGTAATCCCACCATTTTTTGACCTAATCTTTTTTTCTGTATCGTCCAATTTTGCCGCCATGTTCATAGCAATATTTTCCTTTGCATAGGTCGCTATTTCAGTTTTTGGGTCATTCAATGTAAATTCTTTATCTTCTATATTTAATTTACCTGAGGTTTGATGGTATAAGACAGATGTCATAATCACTATCAGTAACGATGCAGCAGCTGAATAATAAAATATCCTATTTCTGTTACTTTTGCGATGCCTTGATTTGATTTTTTTCTTTAGCACTTTTGTGTTTTCCGCAAATAAGTCAATATTATTAAAAGCCTTGTATCCATCAATGGCGTCGCTGCATAGATTGCAACTCTTGATATGCTCCTCTGCTAAAAGAAGTTCTGATTTACTCAGTAAATGTTTAGTATACCTCGATAATCCAACTTCTGTTAAGCATCCTGTTGTGGAGAATATCTTATATGTATCTTTTTCTTTGCCCATTGCTACTCGCTTAGCTTAATTTTTAAATTCCTTTTACCATTTTGAATATAACTTTTTACTTGGTTTAAGCTGTATCCTGTTAAATCTGATATATCCTGATAACTTTTATCTTCCAAATACATTAGTTTTATACAGTCTCTTTGCTCAACATTCAAAGATTCAATGGCTTCACTCAAACTTGCTATCGTTTGAATATGCTCTTTATCTATAAGATGTTTTTCCGCTTCATTTTCCACAAAATGATACTGATTATTTCCTTCATATTGAATATACCGCTCTCGAACTTTAGTTTTTCGGAGTTGCATAAGGCAATAATTACGAGTGGTAGTATACAGCCAGGCTTTAAAGTTTTTTATTTCTAATTCAGCAATATCAGAAAATAGTTCGCCGAATATATTCATTGCAGCATCTTTACTATCTTCTTCGTTTTTTAAGTACTTATAGCAAACAGCATAAACTAAATGGGAATATCTGTCAACCAAGGTTTCAAATATTTTCTCTTCCCGGTTTATTAGATACAGGCTCAACAATTCCGCATCTTCCATTTTACTGAAATCCGGCCGCTTTTTAATCCCTCTTATTAATTGAATCAATTTGCTATTTTATTTCGGATTAAAAGTACAGCTTTTCTAGAAGAAAAAAAATTATTCAAAAAATTATGGAAAAAAATTGATGCAGGCATCTTACTGTTAAATACGATATTTATTCATTTAATACTTAGAAATTATGAAACGTTTATTTAGCTTATCGATGAAGAGTTTGATGTATGCATTTAATTTATTTGCTATTAACTCTTATAATAATGGAGTCTTAATGGAGCTAACACTTTCTATTACTAGGAAGTTCGGACTTAGAAGCATGCTTCTATTTGCATTTCTGATATCTGGAATATTCAATTTGCAGGCTTCAAGTAATGAAAAATGCGAAATTCCCTATTTTGAGGTTGTCGATTCAGAGAACCCGGGAGCCCTGTTGCCCTTACATGCCACTAATGCCGATGTGCTTATCAATGGTTGTATTGCTAAAGTGAAAATCAATCAAATCTTTAAAAATGATGGAAAAAAGCCTATTGAGGCCATTTATGTTTTTCCTGCCTCCGCTTCAGCAGCAGTTTATTCAATGAAAATGATGATTGGAAAACGAATAGTAGAAGCAAAAGTGATGGAGAAGGATGCGGCGCGCAAAACTTATGATGATGCCCGCAAGGACGGATATTCGGCTTCACTTTTAGAACAGCACCGACCAAATGTTTTTCAAATGAATGTTGCTAATATTATGCCTGGAGATACTATTAATGTTGAACTTATTTATACCGAAATGTTAATCCCTGAGACTGGTATTTACAGTTTTGTATACCCTACAGTAGTTGGTCCGCGTTATGAAAATGCGGCTAATAATTCTGCTTCATGGACATCAAATCCTTATTTAGCTGAAGGTACACCTCCTTCATATCAATTTGATATTTCTGTTAAGATTAGTGCAGGAATGCCTGTACACCAAGTAAAATGCCCTACTCACGATGCTGACATTCAATTTATTTCCCAACAGGAAGCCAGTATTAATTTGAAAAAAACTGAAGCATTTAGAGGAAATAAAGATTTTATTGTAAATTATAGTTTGCGCGATAGAGCAATACAATCCGGTTTGCTTTTGTATGATGGAAATGATGAAAAATATTTTCTTGCTATGGTTCAGCCTCCCGCTATTGTTAATAATGCTAATATACCAAAGCGTGAATATGTTTTTATTGTTGATGTTTCAGGTTCTATGTTCGGCTTTCCTTTAGATATTTCTAAAGCTTTGATGAAGGAGTTATTACAATCATTGAGACCTACTGATCGATTCAATATTGTTTTGTTTGCTGGTACTTCAAGTGTTTATGCCCTTGAATCTAAAGAGGCAACTCCAGAGAATATAAAAAATGCGATTAGCCATATTGATAACCAGCAAGGAAGTGGTTCTACAGAATTGCTGCATGCTTTACAAACGGCAATGTCTCTGAAAATAAATGATAATTATTCCCGTTCCTTTGTAATTGTAACAGATGGTTATGTAACCGTTGAAAAAGAATCATTTGATTATATTCGTCAGCATCTTAACAAAGCAAATTTTTTTCCTTTCGGAATAGGAAGTTCTGTTAATCGCTATATAATAGAGGGTATGGCACATGTGGGAATGGGAACTCCTTTTGTGGTAACCAATTCCGACGATGCTAAAGAAATAGCGACCAAATTCAAGACCTATATTCAATCCCCTGTCCTTACCAATATAAAGGTTGAATATGAAGGTTTTGAAGCGTATGATATAGAACCTTTAACCGTTCCTGATGTTTTTGCGGAACGTCCGGTGCTGATCTACGGCAAGTATAAAGGAGCTGCTAAAGGGATTATTAAAATTAGTGGTATTTCAGGACAAGGACTTTATACGCAAACTTTAAAAGTGTCAGATTTTAAAGCTAGCAAACAGAATACAGCAGTAATGTACCTGTGGGCTCGAGAACGAGTAAAAATGTTAAGTGATTATGCATCTATTGGAAACAGTGAAGAGTATAAATCAGAAGTTGTTTCTATAGGATTAAAATATAATTTATTAACACAATACACTTCTTTTGTAGCCGTAGATAGCGAAAAACGAAATCCTTCGGGACAATACAATACTGTTGTGCAACCATTAGCGTTACCCGAAGGAGTTAGTAATTATGCTACTTCAAATAATTATCCTGCCTCAGTGGGCTATTCTGGTGGTTATCGTAAATCGTGTGCCAAAGAGAATAAAGCGTATAGTACTGTTGATGAATTGGAGGAAACAGTTGTAGCTCAGCCTAGCGTTAGTATTCCAGATTCAAAACCTGTATTTATTAGTTCAGAAAAAGATTTAGATAATTTTATTACTAAAAATATGCAATTCCCTATTGATTTAAAATCGGCAGGCATAAAGGGTTCTGTGTCTCTTGAATTTACCGTAAAAACAGATGGAACAATAACCGCTATTAAAATTATTAATTCAACGAATAAAGGCTTTAATAATGAGGCATTGAGGCTCATACAATTGACTTCGGGTATGTGGATTCCAGCGGTAGTAGGTGGTAAGCAGGTTTCGGCTAAGTACTACTATTTAGTAAAGTTTAAGCTTTAGTTTGTTTTTTTATTGTAAATCTCTTATCTTTCAATCCAAAATATTGGATTGAAAGATTTTGAGTAGTCGCGTGATAGAAATAGTATTGATCGAGGATGATATTTATCAGACCCATTTGGTGCGAGAACTCTTGCCCGAAGATAAATATCATATCAGAGCCATAGCTTCCGGTAAAGAGGCTTTGGCTTTTGTATTAGAGAATTTTAATAGTATCGATCTGATTCTTTTAGATTATCATATCCCTGAAATAGATGGTATCTCAATGTTAGAGAGTTTTAAAGAAAATAATATTGATGTTCCTGTAATATTTTTTACGGCTGATTATTCAATCGAAAATGCTGTAAAAACGATGAGTTTAGGAGCCATAGATTATATTCCTAAGAATATTGACTTTGTAAATAGTGTTTTACTCGCCATTGAAAAGGCTGGACGTCTGATTCAAAGCAATCAAGAAAGAAAAACGATTGAAAAAGCATTAAAAGAAAGCGAAGAACGGTTTAGGATTATTGTTGAAACCACCCGCGATGGTATTTTTGAAATCAATCTTCTCGAAAAGGATTTTTTTGTAAGTCCAAATATTATGAAAATGCTCCAGTATCAACCTGAGCAGTTTCCAAAAAACTATAATGACTGGTTGCAAATTATCCACAACGACGATCTTACTATGGTTCTTGGAAAGTATCGGATGTTGTTAGACAAAAAAAACAATTTTCAAACCATTGAATTTCGTGTTAAAAATGGCTGTGGGGATTTTCAATGGATACTTCAGAGGATTATCATACTTGAAAGAGATAATTATGGTAATCCATATCGGTTTATTGGTACCCATATTGATATTTCAGAATTAAAAAATGCTGAAATCAAGATAAAAGAAACGAACAGACAATTAACTACCCTTATTAGCAATCTACCTGGTGTAGTTTATCGTTGCAGAGTTGATTATTCTATTACGTTTGAGTACATTGGAAATAGAATTTTTGAAATAGCAGGATATAAACCTTCTGAATTAGTTAACTCGCCTGATATGTGGGTAAATGAAATTATTTATCCTGAAGACCGAAGTAAAGTTAATTTTTACATGCGCGATGCATTGTACAGCAGAACAGGTTATGATATAACTTATCGTATTGTTAATAAGCAAGGTGATATTGTGCATTTAGCAGACCATTCAAAGGTAATTGCAGATAATGAAAAAATTAGTCATTATTTAGAAGGGTATATTTCTGATATCTCAACAAAATACACCGCAGAGAAAGAGCATAGGAAAAATGAAATGCGCTTGGAAGCATTGCTTGAATTAAATCAGATGCAAAATGCCGATAACCGTTCTATTTACGATTTCATACTTGCTTCATCGGTAAAATTAACAGGGAGTAAAATAGCGTATTTAGTGTTTATTGCCCCCAATAAACTTGATATTGAAGTTATTGGTTGGTCCGAAAATGCCAGAAAGGAGTATTGGACTGAAAATGTAAAGACTAAATTTATAATTAACGACTTAGGAATATTGGC
This sequence comes from Bacteroidota bacterium, assembly GCA_020049015.1. GTDB lineage: Bacteria > Bacteroidota > Bacteroidia > Bacteroidales > DTGW01 > JAIFLP01. Next base: position 26,377 of record JAIFLP010000111.1, read on the forward strand.
TGATGCATATAAATCTGGTCAGGCCGTTATTCATAATGAATTTAATGACCCCATTCCTATGCAAAAAGGCATTCCTGTAGGGCAATTGGAAATAAATAGATGTATGGGAATTCCTATTTTTGAAAATAATAACATAGTGGGAATTTTGGGAGTAGGGAATAAACTAAACGATTATAATCAAACTGATGTAAAGCAACTTTCAATACTTATTCAGGAAATGATGAAAATCCTTCTCAAAAAAAGTATCGAGTTTGCATTGAGAGAATCTGAAATGCTTAAGCAATTAGTATTGGACAATAGTTTGCAAGCATTTATTTTATTAGATCCACTTTTTAATATTGTAACATTTAACCGAATTGCCAATCACCGATCAATGATGCTATTTCGAGAGCCACTAAGGAACGGCAAAAATTTTATCGATTATTTTAGCACTCAACGAGGATACATATTATCAAAATTAAAAAAAGTAATCAGCGGCGAAACTTCTACTTGGGAAATGTTGCATCAAATTAACGATCAAAAAAATTATTACCAAATCTCTGCAATACCTATCATTGAAAATAACGAGATACGTTATATTTCTTGGACTTCAAATGATATCAGCGATAGGAAATCAGTAGAAGAAAAAATTGTGTATTCCGAAAATTTATACAATACAACTATTAATTCAATAGATGAACCAATTCTAGTAATTGATAAACGATTATACATAATGCTTGCAAACCAATCTCTGATTGATTTACATAAGGAATTTAAACTTACTGAATATCCGGTTGGTAAGTATATTAAAGAGGTCTATTCTTTTGTTTCGGACTCTTATATCAGTGAATTAATTCGTATTTTAGATTCAGGAAATAATAAAGAAACCGAATTTTCATTTGAATTTAAAAACAAAAAATATTTTTACGAATTAAAGCAAACACCCGTTGTTCAAAGTGACGAAATTACCCGTATTGTTGTTATTGCAAGAGATGTAACCGATCGAAAAATGATTGAGAAAAATATTCTAAATACCATTATTGAAACTGAAGAGCGGGAGAGAAAACGTTTCTCCGAAGATTTGCATGATGAATTAGGGGCAATGCTTTCAACGGTGAAAATTTATTTGAATACTTTGTTTGGAAGAAATATTGATGATGCGAAACGAATAGACCTGATTCGACTTACGAATGAACTTATTGATCAATCCATTCAAAACTCTAAAAATATAGCTAATAATATCAGCCCCAATATCATTAAAAAATTTGGTTTAGAAGCCGCGGTTCAGTCAATTATTGAAAAGTTAAATGTAGCTCATGATATTAATATTGTTTTTAAGCATGATGCATACGAAGCTTTAAATCCTGAAATTGAGCTTTCTTTATACAGAATTATTTATGAGTTGATACATAATACCCTAAAGCATGCGCATGCAACTAATATTAGTATTGCACTTAATAAAATCCGCACTACTGTTGAATTATTGTATAGCGACGATGGGCTAGGTTTCGATTTTGACAAAATACAAAAAAGCTCTGTTGGTTTGGGTCTACAGAATATAAATACCCGCATTAATGCAATGAATGGTTTTCTGCAAATAGAGAATGTTTCAAAGGGGTTTTCAATGAAGTTATTAGTACCTGTTAATTAAAAATAAAATTTTAAAAATCTGATTATGAAAATTTCAGTTTTTATTGTCGATGATCATAAAATATTTAGAGATGGACTAAAAATGCTTTTCTCTACTTTACCTCAGGTTGAGTTGATTGGTGAAGCATCTAGTGGTAAATCATTTTTAGAAGCATTAGAAAGTATTGTTCCCGATATTGTATTTATGGATATAAATATGAAAGAAATGGATGGTATTGAGGCGTCTAAAATAGCGCTTGATCGCATCCCTGATTTAAAGATCGTAGCTCTTACTTCTTTTGACGACGAAGAGTATTTCTTTAAAATGGCTGATATCGGTGTAAAAGGCTATTTGTTAAAGAATAGCAGTATTGAAGATTTTGAAAAAGCTATAAGCAAAATTAGCGAGGGTTATAATTATTTTTCCGATGAGTTGGTAACAAAATTGGCACGTAAGATTTATAAAAATAATGAGAAAGGAAATAACATTCCTAATCTTAATTTTTCCGATGAGGAAAAAGTATTATTGAAGTATGTTTGCGAAGGTTTAACTAATAAACAAATAGCCGATGTATTATTTCTTAGTCCCCGCACCGTTGAAGCACACAGAGCAAAACTATTAGAAAAATCCAATACAAAAAACTCTGTAGCACTTGCTGTTTATGCTATATCAAATAAAATTGTTGAAGTTAATTTATAGTAAATCGATACCCATCTTACCTTCATTAAATAGAAGATCTAATATGCTAAGATTTTTCTGGAAAGGAAACTTATCATTGAATACTTGGTAATATTCTGGAAACTGAAAGTTAAATTCTTCTTTTGGTAGTACTTTTTTAGGATGAAGGTTATTCCTGAAATCAATGCAATCAATAGGTATATGATTAAACTCTTCGGTATACGTATGTTTATTCTCTATTTTTAGCAAACGAATGCAGTTTTGCAATATTTCTTCGTTTAAATCTATTAACCAATGGTGTTTTTTTGTATATAGGGCTTGAATAGAATCTGCATAATACATAAAATAGGCAGAATTATTGTACGCCGATTCAATGGCTTTCCAGTGTATTTTTCGCCATGGCGTGCTTTCGTCAATGGCTATTTGATGGATCGGTGTGTTATTTCCGCAGGTTTTTTTTACTGGAATAATCAACGTTAGGGGGCCGTTACAGGTAAGTATAACACACCTGTTTCTATAACTTTGTTTGTTATAGTTCTCTTGTTTTTCTATTAAAACTTCAGGTGTGCGGGTATAAACAGAAAAGTATGCTATCGGCGGAAAAAATGCAGTTGATAGCAATACTTTTCTATGCTCCATGAAGTATCTTAATGATTAAAAACGTTCAAGTCCAGAGAAGAAGAAATCAGATTCAATTTTTGCTGTTTCATCAGCATCAGAGCCATGCACTGCGTTGCACTGAACCGACTCGGCATATAATTTTCTGATAGTGCCATCTGCTGCATTAACAGGGTTTGTTGCTCCAATTAATTTTCTATAGTCTTCTACTGCATTGTCTTTTGATAGAACAGCAGCAACAATTGGACCAGATGTCATGAACGATACTAGATCGTTAAAGAAAGGCTTACCCTGATGTACACCATAGAATTCTTCAGCCTGAGCTTTAGAAAGTTGGGTATATTTCATGGCTACTATTTTGAAGCCAGCAGTATTGATTTTCTCTAAAATTGCCCCTATCAGGTTTTTACCTGTTGCGTCGGGCTTGATCATTGTAAAAGTGATTTTTCCTGTCATGTTTATTTTTATTTATTAGAGACAGGTCTTAGATCTGTCTCTACTGTTATTAAGGTCTAAGACTTGTCTTTACTATTTTTTGTCATTACGTGCTTTACTATATGCCATTAGTCTCACGGCATTGATTCTTATGAAGCCTTCGCTGTCTTTTTGGTTGAAGCCACCTGCAATGTCCATGCTCGAAAGATCTGGATTATATAATGAGTTTTCCGATTCACGTCCGTTCATTATTATATTACCTTTGTATAGGGTAAAGCGAACAATACCATTCACCAAATGCTGACTCTTTTCAATGGCATGGTTTACAAAGTCCATCTCAGGGCTAAACCAGTATCCATTATATAACAATTCTGCAAATTTCTGACCCAAATTGTTTCGAAGCTTCATTACTTCTCTATCCATGGTTATTCCTTCTAAATCGGCATGCGCAGCCATTAAAATAGTAAAACCTGGAGTTTCATACACTCCTCTTGATTTTATTCCTACGTAACGATTTTCGACCATATCAACTAAGCCTACACCATTTTCTCCGCCAATTTTATTCAAATAATTGAACATGTCTAAGATAGATGTTTTGGTAGTGCCATCATTCAGATTCTTTACCTTCACAGGAACACCGCCTTTAAATTCAATTTCAAGTTTGGTTTCTTTATCAGGTGCTTGTTGTGGCATAACCATCTTTGTAAGCATGTCAGCTTCAAAAGAGAAATTAGGATCTTCTAAAATGCCTGCTTCATGGCTGATGTGGATAAGGTTGTCATCTTCGCTATAAGGTTTTTTTAATGATGCCTTAACGGGGATACCCTTTTCTTCAGCATATTTCAACATATCGGTACGACCCTTAAATTGGTTCAAAAACTCATCATCTTTCCACGGTGCAAAAACCTTAATACCTGGTTTTAAAGAGTGGTAGGCCAATTCAAAACGAACTTGGTCGTTTCCTTTTCCGGTAGAACCGTGCGATACTATATTTGAACCTTCTATTTCAGCAATTTCAATTTGTCTTTTTGCAATGATAGGGCGGGCTAATGACGTTCCCATATAATACCTGCCTTCGTATAGAGCACTGGCCTTAAGGGCTGGATATACATAATCTTTGATCATTTCTTCTTGTAAATCTTCTACATATACCTTACTGGCTCCAACTTTTAATGCTTTTTCGCGTACGGCATTAAAATCTTCTTCTTGTCCTACGTTTGCTACATAGGCAATTACTTCATAACCTTTGTCAATTAACCATTTTAAGATAACAGAAGTATCCAAACCGCCGCTATAAGCCAATATCATCTTTTCTTTTGCCATTTTTTTGTATTGTGTTGATTTTTAAAGCTGCAAATTAAAGGATTTTTCAATTAATTTGGAATAATTAGTTCATTTATTTAGATTAGGTTATTATGATTTTATTGATTCAATTTTTAAAATTTTGATTATTTTTGAAGAATAAATATTTATTTATGAGAATACTTAAAGAAGATACTGTAGCTGTAATGGTTGATATTCAAGAAAAACTAATCCCTCATATGAGTGAAACTGATTTGTTGCTTCAACAGGCAGGTCGTTTAATAGACGGCTTAAAAGCATTGCAGGTTCCTATTTTAATTACTGAACAATATCGAAAAGGATTGGGTGAAACACAGTCAAGTTTGCAGCAAAAATTTGATGCTTTTAGTTATTTAGAAAAAACAGCTTTCAGTTGTTGCGATGATGACGCTTTTTTGTCGAAAATAAATTTTATTGGTAAAAAGAATGTCCTTCTTTTTGGTATTGAATCGCATATTTGCGTGCTTCAAACAGCAATTGATTTACTGGCTAATGGATATATTGTAGTGGTGGTTGATGATGCAGTATCGTCAAGAAATCCTAATGATAAACTAGTTGCTATGGAAAGGCTCAAACAAGAAGGGGCTATAGTTACTACTGTAGAGTCAATTCTATTCGAAATGTGCAGGTATTCCGGTACCGATGTATTTAAAATAATTTCAAAGCTAATTAAATAATCACGGATAAGCCAATTGAATTAATCCGGCACCTTCAATTTTTTTACCACCTGTTGTGGATAGTTTAATGATGTATGCATATATTCCTTCATTGGCCTTTCCCAAACTGGTATTGCCGTCCCATGCCTTGTCTTTGTCTTTTGTTTCAAAAACTTTGCGATTCCATTTATCAAAAATGATGAATTGATATTCCGAAGGATTTAAAAATAATCTGGGTTTTACAGCATCATTTATCCCATCGCCATTAGGCGTAAAAAGGTCAGGCACTTCAAATGCGGTGCTTAAATCAATGCAAACTTGTTGGGTGGTAACTATAGAGTTAATGTTATTCGGGTTGTTCATTTCTTCTGCTACAAGTCCATAACAAACTTTTCCAAAGATTTCGAGCTTTCTGAGTTCGTCGTAATCTTCTGTATAGTCTTGCCCTAAAGATGAAGATAAAAGCAAAGAACCATTTTCGTCAAATCTGGTTAAGCTATAATTGTTTATTTCTCCGCCAAACCAGCTTATCTGTGACCAATCTAAATGCACTGATTCTTGCGATTTACTTAGGTTTAAGCCTAATGTTGAAATAATACTGCTTTCATAAATGGTATTATTACATTCATTTAATCCTATTACTTTATAGTAGTTTGGGAAAAATTGAGCTTTCTTATTTTGAATTTCAAAACTTCTATTGGCTTGAATTATGCCCACAGGTATCGTGTCTTTAAATGAAGCATTATCAATGCCCCATACTACTGACAAATTTGAAATGTTACTCAATGGATCAATTTGATATAATATGCGATCTCCTTCTTTAGATGCGTTTATTTCTTTAGGATAAATAAATTGAGGTAACAGGGGTTGAACTACAGGAGTACAAACTATATTAGAATTGCTAGTATAACTGGGTCCAACTGTTTGAATGTAATAGCAATAATTACCCGATTGAATGGGAATTATTTTACTGGTAGAAGTATTACTAATATTTTGTTGAACTTCTTGAAATAGGATTCCATCATTACTTTCAAATAATTTATAGCTCAATGTAGAAAAACCTTCATAAGGATTCCAGCTAAAATTAAAAGTGCGATTGCAGGCATCGTAATTACTTTCTAAAATTACCGAGGTGTGGTTTTGGGGTATGATACTTTTATTTTTACTGGTGTCAATAGCGCCAACAAAAAATGTTAATGCAGCATCATAGCTCGCCACTTTGTATATGAATTGATTGATGGAACCCGCAACGGTATCTATTGCATCATATATAGCAAATCCGCTACCCGAACGTTTTTTATAAATGATATAAAACTCAACATCTGCTGACGTAGAAGCCAACCAGTTAATTTCGATATTTTCGGAGGGATTAAGTACTGTTATATATGTAATGGAGGGTGGTTCAGGTTTTACCAGATCTTGTCCGTTTAAGAAATTTAAAGACAGCAATAATGCCAATTGCAAAACAATAATTTTTACCATTTATTGCAAAACGTATCTTTTACCTTGTTAGAAGCTTCATGAAATGATAGCATAATTTCTTTAATAATATCGGAGGCAGGCATTATGGTGTCAAAATTGGCAGCCACCTGACCAATTTCTAATTCTCCTTCTTCCATATTACCTTCAAACATACCCAAACGTGTTCTTCCTTTACCAGCATATTGTAATAGTTCTTCTTTACTCACGCCTTTTTCTTCCATTGATTCTATGGTGTTGCAAAAAGAATTTTTGATGAGTCTTACGGGAGTAATTTTCTTCATTGATAGTCTTGTTCCTCCATCTGGGAGCTGGACAACCGTGTTTTTAAAATTTTGATGTGCGGAACATTCTGTTGAGGCAACAAATCTGGAACCTATTTGTACCCCTGCCGCGCCCAAACTCATTACCGCAAGCATTGATTTCCCGCATCCAATGCCACCTGCCGCTATTACCGGTATGTGTGTATTTTTTATAATTAGTGGTAATAATGTTAGCGTCGAAGTTTCTTCCCTGCCATTATGACCACCTGCTTCTACACCTTCAGCTACAATGGCGTCAACTCCTGCTGCTTCTGCTTTTTGAGCAAATTTTAAATTTGAAACAACATGAACTACGATAATTCCTTCGTTTTTTAATATGCTGGTCCAAGTAGAAGGATTTCCTGCCGAAGTAAATACAATTTTAATCCCAGAATTAATAATAACCTTCATTGTTTCATCTATGCGGGAATACAATAAAGGAACATTAACTCCAAATGGTTTATCGGTATTGGCTTTGGTTTTATCAATATGTAATTGAAGAACTTCTGGTTGCATTGAACCAGCTCCAATAAGTCCCAAACCTCCCGCATTACTAACGGCCGATGCTAATTCCCATCCACTACACCAAGCCATTCCTGCTTGTACAATTGGATATTGGATTTTAAAAAGTTCAGTAATAAACATGCGGATTATTTAATTAATTCTGCTAATTTTTTTTCAAGTTCTTCCCCTCTTAATCCTTTAGCAATAACATTTCCATTGGGGTCAACCAAAACAGTAAAAGGTATCGACTGAACCTTATATAATCTGCCTGCCTGAGAATCCCATTGTTTTAAATCACTTACCTGGGGCCATAATAATTTATCATCGCTAATTGCTTTAATCCAAGCATCACCCGACTTGTCTAGTGATACTCCGAGTATTTCAAAGTTTTTTCCGTTATATTTAGCGTACATTTTTGTTAATTCAGGGCTTGCCATTCGGCATGGACCGCACCACGAAGCCCAAAAATCAATTAAAACATATTTACCCCTGAAATCAGATAAACTTATGTTTTTACCAACAGGGTTGGGTAAAGTAAAATCTGGTGCTAGACTACCTGGCTTTAGAAATTTTGAAGATTCCACTTTATTACTAAAGTCACTAACAAAAGGATCATTAGGATAATTTTTTGTCAATCCTGCAGATACTTTCTCATAAACCATAAAATTACTGTCCATATTCAACGATTCAATAAAATAGAGCGAGGATAATGAACCAGGATTAGCGGTCAAGGTTTGTATCAGAAATTGTTTTTTCTCTTCCTGCAATTTTTTATTCATATCTTTAATCTGCTGCTCATAATCATTTAATTGCTTAACGGTAGAATACAAAAGCTTGGTGTCAGCAGATCCTTCCACATAAGGTATTTTCGGATTGTTTAAGTCAAAATTTAGGGTAACTTTATCACCAGGATTTAGAATGAGAAAGAAAAAACTATTCTGATCATTGCCGAATTTTAACCTGTAATAACTAGTTCTGTTAATATTAATAGCTAAAGAGTATTTTCCGTCAGCTTTTAAAGTATCCCGACCCAACACATTATTGTTTAGGATATCGTCTATAAGTAAAACCTTTCCTTTTATTGAATTTTTAACAATGCCCGTTACACTAGTTTCCTGAGCGTTAATTCCTAAACATAGAAACAGTAATATAATCAGATGTTTTATTCTCATATTATTTTATTTTTTTGTTTTCTTCGAATTGCAGATTATTCTTTCTCAATGAAGCTAATCTCTGTGTTAAGAATAGATGCAAAATACTCGCCTCTCTCTTTTATATCTTCGTCGCCTTCCTCATAATACCAATTTATCTTTACGTGATGGTGATCAGATTTATGGTCTACTAAATCCCTAAGCAAATAGAGTATGGACTTAGAAGAACCGCTATTGAAATATTCAAGATCAATTTCAATAAGCGTATTTGGTTGGGGATTGGAACAATACTCCAAAACCCAAATATACAATGGTTCATAGAATTTTGAAGGATCCTCAGGTATGCAACGGCCGCTAATTTTCAATACCCCATTGGTATCGAACATGACTTCCGGCGTTTTTTTTGTTTTTTTAATATAGATATTCTCCATCTTCTTACTCAAAGATTTTTACAAATATAATAAAAAGTAGTTACAATAATCTATTTTTGCCTACAATATAAATTTTTATTCATGGACGCTTATTCACCTTACTTGTTAGAAGCTATTTGTTATGCCGCTGAGCAACATAAGTATCAGCGCCGTAAAGGTTTTGCTAAAATACCGTATATCAACCATCCACTTAAGGTTGCCCGACTCATATATAAATTCAAGCCCCATGTTGAAGAGAGTATACTGCTGGCTGCAATTTTGCACGATACTATTGAAGATACGGATACTACAGCCGAAATACTTGAAAAAAAATTTGGTGCCGAAGTAGCCCAATTGGTGCTTGAAGTTACGGATGATAAAACGCTAGATGAGCCATCCCGCAAGCAAAAACAGATAGATAAAGCTCCATTTCTTTCAGATGGGGCTAAAATAATAAAAATTGCCGATAAAATTTGTAATATGCTCGATTTGCTTCATTATCCTATTAAGTGGACAGATGAGCGCAAAATAAGGTATATGAAGTGGAGCAAAGATGTGGTAATCCATTGCAAAGGAATTTGCCCTGACTTAGATAAGGAATTTGACCACACATTAGAAAAGGCAAAAGCATTGTTAAATACCCAAATTGAATAATTATGTTTACTCTAATTGATCAAATTTTGCTGAGCGAATTAGCTTCAAAGGCCAAGAACTCGCCGCGAAAACGAATGAATCATAATTTTCATAGCGATTTATCTGATACATTGCAGCGGATGCTCAATAGCGTGGAACCCGGTTCATACTGTCGCCCGCACCGTCATCTTTCTGAACCTAAAAGGGAAGTTTTTCTTATTTTAAAAGGAAGAATTGCTGTTTTTCATTTTAACCATGTTGGTGAAATTGTTTCCAAAACCATACTCGATACAGCGAAAGGCGTATATGGAATTGAAATACCGCCAGGCGAATATCATAGTATAGTTTCTCTCGAATCAGGTTCTGTAGTGTATGAATTAAAAGATGGCCCTTACATTCCTTTATCAGATAAAGATTTTGCACCCTGGGCGCCCGCTGAGGGTAGTGCAGAAGCAGACGATTATTTAAATAAATTAATGAAGTTATTATAATCGCGCTAAGGGGACAATATTTTGTTGTGCAAATTGATTTTGTAAATATTTGAAATATCCTGTAGTAGCTATCATTGCGGCATTATCTGTAGTGTATTTAATAGCCGGTAGATATACTTTGTATCCTTTACTGCCTATTTTTGCTTGCATTGCACTGCGAAGCGATGAATTGGCTGATACCCCACCAGCCAATGTTATTTGCTTAATTTTTGTTTGATTCAATGCCAAAAAGCTTTTTTCAACTAATATTTCTACAATGGTATTTTGCAATGATGCGCATAAGTCAGCTTTGTTATTCTCTATAAATAAAGGGTCGTGCCGCAATTGATCTTGCAAAAAGTATAAAAATGAAGTTTTTAAACCCGAAAAACTGAAATTCAAACCCTCTATTCTGGGCTTGTTGAAGCGGAATGCATTAGCATTACCAAGCTTAGCTAAGGCATCTATGTGTGGACCTCCAGGATATGGCAATCCCATTAATTTGGCACATTTATCAAATGCTTCGCCGGCTGCATCATCAATAGATTGTCCAATTATTTCCATTTCCAAATGGTCTGTCACTTTAATTAGTTGCGTATGGCCTCCCGATACTAACAGGCAAAGAAAAGGGAAGGAGGGAGGTTGGTTATCACTTTCATTGATAAAACAGCTTAATACATGGCCTTGAAGATGATTTACATCAATCATTTTACAGCCTCTGGCCAATGAAAAGCCCTTGGCAAACGAAACGCCAACTAGCAGCGAGCCCATTAATCCAGGCCCACGAGTAAATGCTACTGCCGATATTTCGCTTAAGCCTATACCTGACTGTTTTACAGCCATATCTACCGTAGGTATAATATTTTGTTGGTGTGCCCTTGATGCTAATTCTGGTATTACTCCACCATAAATCTCATGAACCTGCTGCCCTGATACTATATTCGATAATAAAAAACCATCTTTTACAATAGATGCAGAGGTATCGTCGCACGATGATTCAATTCCCAATATGATTATGCTCATTCATTAAAAAATTTAAACTAATTTTGCATCAATGGTTTATATGCGCAAAGTTATAAAAAAAATATTATATGTAGTTATCAGTTTGCTGATATTGGTTCTAATTATTCCAGCATTAGTTTATATTTTGCTTCAATTTAAGCCAATTCAAAACTATACCCGACTAAAAATTGAAAATGTAGTAAGTCAGCGAATTCAAATGAAATTTAAAGTTGAATCCATTTCTATGGCAATGGATTATAAAATCATTCTAAACCATCCTGCAATTATTGATGAAAATCGCGATACTTTTTTTCATGCCAATAGAATCCTTGCCCGGATAAAATATTTGGATACACAAGACAAGCAAATAAATATAAACCGATGTATTGTTGAAAAAGCAGACATCAAAATTACTCAAGATGCGGACTATAAGCTAAATATTAGCTCCCTGATAGCAGCTTTGACAATTCCTAAAGATTCTACCAAGAAAAACAAGCCCTGGAAATTAGAAATAGACCGATTGCAATTTTTTGAATCAACATTCATATATAAAAACTATTATAGGTATGATGCGGGTAAAGCAATAAATTTTTCTGATTTGCATTTTACCAACTTGGATTTTGCCCTTAAAAATTTCACTATCATTAAAGATACCATACTATTTGGTGTTAACAAGATTAGTTTTAAAGATAAATCAGGTTTTGTTGTTGATAATCTTATGGCAGATATGTCGCTCAGCAAAAGACATGTGCATTTTTACAATCTCTATTTATCTACGCCGTTTTCTCAGATAAATGCCCCTTCTTTTAAAATGAACTTTGAAAATTTTAAGGCTTTTTCAAAAATTGGTACAGATGTAATATTTGATGTAAATCTGTCGCGATCAAAGTTTAGTTTTATTGATGTTTGCTACATTATTAAATCGATGCGGGGATATAATGATAAAATGGAGCTTGCTGGAGGAATATTTGGAACCGTTGATAATTTAAAAGGAAAGGGCGTTGAATTGTATTATGGAAGGAATGCTTATTTTAAAGGTAATGCCAGTATTGATGGATTGCCCGATGTTAGCAATCTTTTTATGTATTTGGATATTAAAAAAGCTGTTTTCGACTATTTTGATGTGCAACGTTTTACCAATGAATTTTTGCCGCAAAAAAATATTAAAATACCTGAATCAATTAAAAAGTTTGGGTTTATTCATTACAAAGGGTCATATACCGGATTTTTTAATGATTTTGTTGCCTTTGGTAATTTTAAGTCAGCCATTGGTGTTTTAAAAACCGATATTATGCTCAAACCTTCTGCAGGAGAAAATCTTTTTTTTCAAGGTAGGGTTTCGTCCGAAGGTTTTGATGTAGGAAAAATTACGGGTACGGAAAAGTATGCCGGGTTAATGAAATTTGATTTATTAGTAGATGGTTCCAATACCGGAAATGAAGAATCTGTTACCGCTCAGATTGATGGTAAGGTATATGAATTTGTTTTTAATAAGTATAAATACGAAAGTATCGTACTTAAAGGGCTTATGACCAATAAATCATACGACGGAAATTTGACAATTAACGACCCTAATATTAAATTTTTATTCAATGGCAAAGTTGATTTTTCAAAAAAAATACCTGAGTTTCATTTCGATGGGGATTTGCAGCATGCTAATTTGTACAAATTGAATTTTGATAAAAAGGATAGCCTACACCAACTCACAATGTTTATAACTGCTGATATTAAAGGTAATGCTCCCGAGAACTTGAATGGTGTAGTTTCATTAAAGTATGCAAAATTTAAGAAAACAAATAAGGAGTTGCTTCTCGAGAATATATCATTATTTGCTGTGAATAACGAAAGTACGAATAAGCTTCTTTTAAAATCATCCTATGTTGATGCTCAATTTTCTGGAGTGTATCGAGCTCCTACTATTTTAAATTCCATTAAACACTATTTGGCAACTTATCTCCCCGTATTGTTTTCTCATACTCATAACAATATCGATGAAAGTAATTCGCTTATTGATTTTACTCTTAAATTGAAGCGCACTTCTCCTATTTCTGATTATTTTTTTCCTGGTTATTATACTAGCGATAATACAATGTTGTATGGGCACTATATGCCCAGAAAAAATAAAATTTCACTCATTGCATTATCTAAGGAAATACATTTGAAAAATCGAGTGCTGTATGGTTTTATGGCAAATATTCATTCAAATGACACAGCAATAAAAATGGAGCTTGGTATTGAAAATCTAGTGGCAGGAAAGAAATTTCAGTTTAAGAATTTTACCTTTAATGCAGCGGCATTTAATAATCAGGTTGGTTTCCAAACCCGATGGAATACTTGGGATAGTATTGCCAATAAAGCATTGGTTTCTGGAATGGGAACTTTTTCACGTGTTGATTCCCTTAGTAAACCCATTATGGATATTCGAGTGAATCCAATTGATATGGTTTTGCGGAATATTGATTGGAAAATAGACTCCTCTTCTTTCCGACTTTCATCAGATGGTTTGGTTATAAATAGTTTTAAAGCTAAGCATGAAACTCAGTTTATTAATGTGAATGGAGCAATTTCAAGATTACCCGAAGACAGTCTTTTTGTTAAAGTAAATGATATTCAGGTTGAATATTTCAATTTATTATTACCCACAGATAAACTTTATTTTTCGGGTTATGCTTCTGGTAAAGCCGCTATGTCGGGTTTGTTTAGCAAGCCTGTTTTTATAAGCAATATTGTGGTTGAAAAGTTATTGCTTAATGAAGAGCCGCTTGGCAAAACACGCCTAATTGCCGAATGGGATGATACCTACAAACGTATAAAGCTTTCACTTAATAGTAGATTAGAGCGATTAAACACGGTAAAATTAAATGGTTATTATTATCCCGAGAATTCAAGTATTGATGTGGTGCTTCAGCTCGATAAAGTTAATCCTGTTGTTTTAGCTCCGTTTATGACTGCTTTGGTTTACGATGTGTCTGGTATGGCAACCGGTGCATTGTTTTTTCACGGCCCTTTGGCTTCACCCGATTTATCTGGTAAAGTGAAGTTATTAAAAACTTCTTTTAATGTTAATTTTTTAAAAGGCAGGTATAGCACTACTGCGGATGTTCTATTTGACAAAACAAAAATTGAAGTTGAAAAGGCTATAGTATTTGATGCCAATGGAAATAAAGCAATATTGGATGCTACGGTGAATCATAAATTCTTTCGCGACATGACTTTTAAATCAGATATACTTGCCAATAATTTCATTTTCCTTGATACCAAAGCATCCGATAATATTTATTTTTATGGAAAGGCTATTGGTTCTGGAACGATAAATATAAGTGGCAATACCAATAATATTAATATCATAGTAAATGCTACCAGCGATAAGAATACCCTTATCAATATACCTTTTCGTTACGGTAATGAAGTGGAAGTGAAGCGTTTTATTAGCTTTAAAAATAAAAAAAGCTTGTCTGATACATTATTTTTTGTTGAAAAACCGATAACAAAAGCCAATCTTTCAGGAATTAATATGCAATTTTATTTTACTGTAACACCCGATGCCGAAGTTCAGATTATTTTTGATCCCAAAATGGGCGATATTATAAAGGGAACAGGCTCAGGAAATATTACCATGGAATTAAATACCCTTGGCAAGCTTAAAATGTATGGCAGCTATACCATCGATGAAGGAGATTACTTATTTACGCTTAAAAATGTAATTAATAAAAAGTTGAAGGTAGAGCGGGGTGGACAAATAGAATGGACAGGCGATCCCATTGATGCAAATATTGATTTGAAAGCCAATTATCGTACTCGATCTGCTTTGTATAATGTTATTCCTGAAGTTTCTGATGAATATAAAAACCGTATTCCAATAGATTGTCAGGTGCAACTTACCGGTAAGTTACTCAATCCCATTATCCGCTATGATATAATATTGCCTTATGCCAATGAAGAAACCAAAAATAAGCTTAAAAGTGTTTTAAATACCGAGACTGAATTGGCAAAACAGTTTTTATCATTGATTGTTTTTAATTCTTTTTATGCCAATGCTTATAAATCACAAGAAGTTACCACCTCAACCGATGCCAGTGTTATGATGACAGAATTTTTGTCTAATCAGTTAAGTAATTGGCTTTCATCTGGCGAATGGGATGTTGGCGTTAACTACAGAGTTGGTAATGCATCAAGTAGTTCAGAAGTTGAGCTGGCTCTATCGCGTCAATTATTTAACGATCGCATCAGTGTGCAAGGCAATATTGGATATGGAGGTGTTTCATCAACTAATTCAACAACTGGACTTGCGCCCCAGCAAAATTATCTTACTGGTGATTTAAATGTAGATGTTAAATTAACCAAAAATGGAAAGCTTCTGGCAAGGGCATTTAACCGAGCTAATGATCAATATGCTTTGGTCGACTTTGAGCAATCATTGCACAAACAAGGCGTTGGAATAGTTTATAAAGAAGAATTTGATACTTTTTCTGAACTGCTAAAACGTTACTACAAGGCTATTTTTGTTAAAAAAACGATTGAGCCAAAAGAAAAATAGCTTTTCTTTATGGAATTTTTAAACAATAATCATCTAATATAAGAGTTTAGTTTTATAATTCTCATTATATTTGTAAAGGTTTGATTTTAAAATGTGTATTTATGAATATGTTATCGGTTTTATTACAAAAAGGCATTGATTCCTCAGCAGTAGCAAATGCAGCTGTCAAGCAGGAACAAATAAATTATATTGAGCTGGCTATTAAAGGTGGCTGGGTTATGATTCCTATTCTGTTGCTATCTGTGGCAGCGGTGTATATTTTTGTTGACCGCTTTTTTGCCATCCGCAAAGCATCAAAGCTCGATCATGCTTTTATGGACAGAATTAAAGATTACATTCACGAAGGCAAAATTGATGCCGCACTAAATTTTTGTAAAGACCACCCCAACGTGGTTCCCCGCATGATTGAAAAAGGATTGCAGCGATTGGGCAGGCCACTTTCTGATATCAATACAGCCATTGAGAATGTAGGTAGGGTTGAGATTGCTAAATTAGAAAAGGGTGTCCCTTTTCTGGCTACGTGTGCTGGAGGCGCTCCTATGTTAGGATTTTTAGGCACGGTAACAGGCATGATCAAAGCATTTTTTGATATGGCCAATGCAGGCAATAATATTGATGTGAAATTATTATCTAATGGTATATATGAAGCAATGGTTACTACTGTTGCGGGACTTTTAGTTGGTATTATTGCTTACTTTGCTTATAATATCATTGCAGCCAAGATTCAGGAAACGGTAAACGTTTTGGAATCAAAAGCCATGGAATTTATGGATTTATTAAACGAGCCTGTAAAATAATAAGCTATGGCAATCAAATCGAAAAATAAAATTGATGCAAGTTTTAGCATGTCGTCTATGAGCGATTTGGTATTTTTATTGCTCATTTTTTTCATGATAACTTCAACTTTAATATCTCCCAATGCATTGAAACTGTTATTGCCTAACAGCAATGCGCAAACGGCATCCAAGACCCACACCACCATATCCATTACAAAAGATTTGTTGTTTTATGTTGAGGATGTTCCCTTGGATATTAATACAATAGAAGCGTATTTGCAGAAAAAGCTTAGCGGGCAAGCAGAGCCGGTTGTTTCATTGCATGTTGATCAGTCAGTTCCCATGCAGGAAGTGGTAAAAGTAATGAATATTGCCTACAAGAATAAATACAAACTAATACTGGCAACCAGTCCGGAATAACCATAAAAAATAATTATTATGGCTACAGAGAAAAAAATATCGGTTGAAGGTTTTATAGCAGCGCTAGTATTTCATGTGCTTATACTTTTGCTCATGCTATTTTACGGATTACCCTATATAACTCCTCCTCCACCTGAAATGGGTATTGCGGTGAATTTGGGAATGGACGATGCGGGTGCGGGATTAGTAGAACCCATGACTGCCGAAGAAACAGCTGCAGCAAATAACCCATCTGCAGTTGCTCCATCAGAAGAGAATACACTTACCCAAGATGTAGAAGAAACTCCTGTTGTAGCTGAAAAAAAGACAATTAAGCCTAAAGAAACGGTGAAGCCCAAAGATCAGAAAAAAGAGGAAAAAAATCCGGTGGAGGAAAAGAATATAGAGCCGAAAAAAGAAGTGAATAAAAAGGCATTAATGGGACCCAATAACAAAACTGGTAACACCGTTGGCGAGGGAGTTACTTCAGGTAATGGAAATCAGGGGGTGAGCAACGGAACACAAGGAGCGCTTAATTATGGTCAAGGTGGTGGAAATAGTGTGAGCTTTTCGTTAAACGGAAGAGCAAAGAGATTTTTACCTGAACCCATAAAAACGAAAGCGGAAGCAGGTATTGTCGTTGTTAAAATTACAGTTGATAGGAACGGAAATGTAACAAATGCCTTTTCCGGTGCAAAGGGAACTAATATTGATGATGAAAATATTTTGAAAGAAGCAAGACAAGCAGCTTTAAAATCTAAGTTTAGCTCAAAAGCAGAAGCCGCTGTTGAAGAATCTGGAACCATAACTTATGTGTATACTGTGAAGTAAAATAAATTAAAAAAAATGATATGAAAGTAGAAGAATATTTTTCAAATAATTCAAAAAGTATATTACAAATCACTGTTGTCCGATA
>JAIFLP010000028.1 GCA_020049015.1 Bacteroidota bacterium
CCTCCTGTCCAAAATAGTACAATCAGGGACAATAAAATGGGCATGATTGCAAAATAGGAGGTAACCGACAAAAAGGCGCCTATGGGTGCCAATGACAAACCCAAACCCAATACAAAATGGCATAATGAGGTAAATTTTTTGGTATAGCTATATCCTAAAATTACTAATAAAGCTATGGGTGATAGATAAAAAACCAGCATATTGATGCTATAACTGCTTGCAACAAAAAAAATGGCGTTGATAATTACAAAAACTAAAGCCGATGAATCTGATATGAGTCCTGCAGGGATTTCTCTTTGTGAGGTACGTAAATTTTTTTTATCTATTTCTCTGTCCAAATACCTATTGAAAGCCATGGCAGCAGTTCTTGCAAATACCATACACAGTATAATTGGAATAAATACCTTCCATTCAAATGAATAAGGATATTTGGTGATGGCCAGCACATAACCTGTTATGGCAAAGGGCAGAGCAAATAGGGTATGACTAAATTTTACCAGGGATAAATATTTTGATGCGCCCGATTTTTTCATTTATTGCCTTATTTTGGCTCCTGTTTCTATATTAATTTGCTTGCTGATCTGCTCCATTACAGTTTCAATTTCTTTATCTGTTAAGGTTTTACTTTCATCCTGAAGCATAAAACGTATGGCGTATGATTTTTTACCTGCTTCAATTTTATCACCTTTATACACATCAAATAAATTGATGTCCTTCAACAGCTTTTTCTCTGCTTTTCTGGCTGCTTTTTCTATTTGTTCAAATTTTATTTGCTCATCAATCAACATCGATAAGTCTCTTTCAACTTCAGGATACTTAGGAATTTCTTTATATTTTACCGCATGGTTCGTAATCAAAGGAATTATTGCG
Organism: Bacteroidota bacterium; assembly: GCA_020049015.1. GTDB lineage: Bacteria > Bacteroidota > Bacteroidia > Bacteroidales > DTGW01 > JAIFLP01. The sequence continues at coordinate 871 of JAIFLP010000028.1, forward strand.
TCCCAACATATATCTGCATAAAATGCATTTCCTTTAATATCCATCTTTTTTAAAAGAGCAGGATGAACATAACCAAATACTGCTATTGTTTTTTTGTTTACTTCATAGGATAATCCTTCTGAAATATATTCGCATTGATGCCCTTCTTGCTTTATAGCATCAGTGTTAATTCCAATTCGGAATAAAATATTGTTTACAAATGCTTTGAGGTAATAAAAATCACTATATGATGCGGGACTATTCCAATTAACTTCTTGTTTCAGTCCACTCATGAACAATGCCAAGTGCTGCTCTTCTTTGAATTTTTTTAGAACTTCACTACCATTATAGCTTTCATTGATCCAATATATGTTTCCGAATTCATATATTTTAATGTTTTGGATTTTATGATTGTTATTTAATTGTATGGCTTCCAAACCTCCGAAAATAAGACTTTGTCTCATACAATTCAAATCGCCGCTCAAAGGGTTTTCAATACTTACCATGCGGGAAGCATATTTTTCTGAATCTTTGTAATATGCTGATTTTGTTAATGAGTTAGACATAATCTCATTAAAGCCATTGCTTGATAAATAATCGGATATCATGTTTACCAGCTTGTATTTATCAGGCTTTTCGGCATTGTTTAAACTAGCTTTTAGCTGAATGGGAATTTCAATATTATTATAGCCATATACCCGCATGATTTCCTCAACAACGTCGGCTTCTTTTTTTACATCTACTTTATATGGAGGAATAGATAATTCTAATTCAGTAGAAGTTTCTTTTTCAATTATAATCTCTAGTGAGGTAAGTATGCTTTTGATGGTATCAATAGGAATTTTTTTTCCTATAAGTTTATTTACATAATCAAAGTGTAATACTAGTGCTTGATGACTTATGGGTTCTGGATAAAAATCAAATACAGAAGAAGATATTTTGCCTCCAGCTAATTCTTTTATGAGCATGGCTGCTCTTTTCAAAGCTATCGGTGCCATATTGGGATCAGCTCCTCTCTCAAATCGAAAGGACGAATCGGTACTCAACATATGTCTGCGTGCAGTTTTTCGTACCCAAACCGGATGAAAATAGGCGCTTTCTAAAAATATATTTTTCGTGTTTTCTGTAGTTCCTGTTTCTAAGCCGCCAAATACACCTGCAATGCACATAGCATCATTGCTATCAGAAATAACTAAGTCAGATGATGACAGTTTTCTTGTAACACCATCTAGTGTTGTTATTTCTTTGCCTTCTTCATAAGTTTTGATAATTACTTTTTTGCCTTTTATTTTGTCGGCATCAAAAGCATGTAATGGTTGTCCAAGTTCGTGCAATACAAAATTGGTAATGTCAACTACATTGTTGATAGGTTTCATTCCTATCGACTTGAGTCGGTTTTGAAGCCATTCGGGTGATTCTTTAACACTTAGTCCAGAAATACTTATTCCACAGTATCTGGGGCAGGCGTGTGGATTTTCTACGGTAACAGGTATTTTCAATGTTTCGTCATCAACCCCAAAACCCGATATATCAGGAAGTTTACAATTTACTGCCTGTTTATTTAACCTAAAATAAGCAGCCAGATCTCTTGCTATACCATAATGAGATGCCGCATCAACTCTATTGGGTGTTAATCCAATTTCAAAAACTACATCACTTACAACATTGAAATATTCTGCTGCAGGGAGCCCTACTTTAACATCATTGGGCAATACCAATATGCCATCGTGCGAATTTCCTATGCCAATTTCATCTGCCGCACATAACATGCCTTCTGAATTTTCGCCCCTTATCTTTGCTTTTTTAATTTCAAATGATCCATCTTGGGTGTAAACAGTAGTTCCAATTGTTGCCACAATAACTTTTTGTCCTGCTGCTACATTGGGTGCCCCACAAACGATGTCAAGTAATGGACCATTCCCTATATCAACTTTGGTCACACTTAGCTTATCGGCATTCGGATGCCTTTGGCATTCTTTTACTTCACCTACTAAAAAGCCTTTTAAACCCCCTTTTATGCTTTCAACTGTTTCTACTGATTCGACTTCTAATCCTAAATCAACTAATATTTTAGACAATTCCTCAGGTGCAGTATCAATGTTAATATATTGTTTTAACCAATGGTATGAAATTTTCATATAATTCAATTAATAGAATAACAAATAAAAATATAAACTTAAAATTTGAGGCAAACTTACGAAAAATATTGATTGAGGAGAAAAAAAACGATAATTATCTTAGTATCTTTCTTACAAAGGCAACGGTAAAATACGACATCATGAATACTCCTGTAAAACCTTCTAGAGCTGAAACCAATCGCGATAAACCCACCGGAAAAACATCGCCATAGCCAATAGTGAAAAATGTAATAGCACTGTGATAAAATGATTGGAACAAAATGGATAAATGATCGGGATTATTAACGGCTGAAACGGTATTTCCTAAGTGAGCCATTTCAGTGAGAAAAAATAGAATTCCAAAGCCAAACCATGCGATAACTACGCTTATCAAAACCCGTTCAGGAGAGGTAGCGTAAAGTCCCATATTATCAAGTATCAGCTTTTTTGCTACATACTTTAAATAGCCCCATATTTTGCCTAAAAAACCTTCTTGTTTATTAATGACCAAAACTGCTTTAGCTTCCATTCGTTTGAATTCTAAATATGCTTTGTCTTCATCATAATACAATCCGGTAACATTGAAATTTTGTTTTAAGGCTCTATATTGTTCTGCTTTATGCTGAAAAGAGTTGTATTCTTGTCTTTGAATCAATTCTTTTACATTGTTTAGTTTCCAATCTATGTATATTCTACCAATGAGTCTGATGCCGGTAATGTCCATAATGTTTATATTCACAGGGGAATTAAACGGTTTTAAATCAATAATATCCCGCACAATGGTGTCTGATAGATCAAGATGATTGCAGGATGATACTCGCAAATCAACATAGTTATTTAAATGACATGATTTTAATGAAAGTTTTTTGAAACAGGAATTATAAAAGGTAACTTTAGTATTACCAAAATCGGTTTCGTCAAAATAAACTTCATTATCTTTAAAATTGACCAATGAAAAAGCAAATTCGCCCGAATGAATTTTTACTTTTCTAAAACTGAATTTTCCTCCGGCATGCAAGTCACAACCATCGAATAGGATTTCACAATCACCGAATTGAGAGCGGTTAAAGTTAACTTTTCCTTTGTCGAATTCAGCATTTCTAAAATTAACTTCCCCAGAATGAAAATATGCTTTTTCAAAACTTACCGTTCCAATGCCAAATTTTGCATAGTGAAAATCTTTTCTTCCTTTTCCGAAATGGGCCATTTTAAATAGGGCGTCTCCTTCGTGAATAACTGAATTGATAAAGCTTACATCGCCATCATTAAATTGAGTATTTATAAATATAATACTTCCTTTTCCGAAATTGGCATATTGAAAATTTTTGAATCCTTTATGAAAATATGCACTTTTAAAGTTTATTTCACCTTCACCAAATGTTGTGTTTGAGAAGTCTACTACATCGCAATTAAAAATTGTATGGTCGAACATTACATTTCCATTTTCAAAATGGGAAGAATGAAAATTAACTGTTGAACGGGCAAAAACAGAGTGAGAAAAATTAATGTTTCCTTTGCCGAAAGAAACAAAAGAAAGATCGATTCCTGCTGCAGCGTCGAAGAAGCTGTTTTGCGCATCTATCGACTGAATTTCAATCATTTGCTCTGCAGGAATGAAATTTTTTTCTTTTAAATCTTTAATGTTGAGTTCTTTAATATAGGCTTGACTGAGATTCAGAGCTTCATTATTTTTAATAGCTCTATATATTTCTAAACTATCTAATAATCCATAATCCTTACTTAATACTTCTGATTCTTTATCTGAGTAAAAATGAACCCTGATGGTTTTGGCTAATGTGGAGCCATCGGTTCTAACAAATGCTTGATCTATAACTTCAGTTTTGTATCTGTTGTACTTAACAAACATACTAATTGCCCATTTCTGATAAAAACTTAACCCGCATTAAACGCAATTCTTCTTCGGTATATTCATCATCAAATTCTTTCAGTGCTTCGTCAATCGACTCAGTTTCGGCTTCTCTGAAGTAATCATATATTTCATCCTGTCTTTCATCATCCAGAATTTCGTTGATGTAGTAATCAAGATTAATTCGGGTACCACTATTAACAATAACTTCTAATTCATTAATCAGTTCATTCATTTTTAAACCTTTTGCCGCAGCAATATCTTCTAAAGAAAGCTTTCTGTCTATACTTTGAATGATAAAAACTTTTATTCCCGATTTATTAATAACCGATTTTACAACCATGTCTTGCGGTCGGATAATTTCCTTTTCTTCAACATAGTTTTTTATCAGTTCAATAAATTCTTTACCGTATTTTTGTGCTTTACCTGCACCAACACCTACTATATTTTGCAATTCTTCCAAAGTAATAGGGTAGTGGATGGCCATATCTTCTAAAGACGGATCTTGGAAGATAACAAAAGGAGGAAGATTTTTTTGTTTTGATATGCGTTTGCGTAAATCTTTTAATATGTGCAATAATTCTTCATCGGCTGTAACCATATGTTGTGCGGCAGCTTCCATTTCATCATCCGCTTCACCTTCGTAGTCATGATCTTCTGTAACCATTATTTCAAAAGGAGATTCAATATATTTTTTTCCTTCTTCAGTCAAACTCAGCAAGCCGAATGTTTCAATGTCTTTCTGTAATAAACCTGATATAATTGATTGTCTGATGATGGTATTCCAAAATTTGGAATCTTTTTCACTGCCCGAAGCAAAAATATCTAGTTCGTTATGTTTGTACGATTTGATGGATGCTGTAATATTTCCGGCTAGCAAATTGGCAATGTGGTCTGCTTTAAATTTTTCTTTTACCGTAACAACAGTATCTAGCACATCTAGAATATAATCCTGTCCGTCGAATTGACTTTTTGGAAAACAACAGTTGTCACAACATTCGCAGTTTTCTATACCAGTTACTTCTCCAAAATAGAATAGCAATTGTCGACGTCTACATATTGACGATTCAGCATATGATACTGTTTCAAGTAATAACTGTTTGCCTATTTCTTGCTCAGAAAGAGGCTTTCCCTGCATGAATTTTTCTAATTTCTGAATGTCCTGGTACTTGTAAAACGTTACGCATTTACCTTCACCACCATCACGCCCAGCTCTACCGGTTTCTTGATAATATCCTTCTAAACTTTTGGGAATATCATAATGGATTACAAATCTTACATCGGGTTTATCAATTCCCATACCAAATGCAATGGTAGCAACTATAACTTCCGCTTCTTCCATTAAGAATTTATCCTGATTGCCTGCACGGGTATTAGCATCCATTCCTGCATGATATGGGAGTGCTTTTATCCCATTTACTTGCAATAATTCTGAAAGTTCTTCTACTTTTTTTCTACTTAAGCAATATACAATACCACTTTTTCCAGGATTACTTTTTATGAATTTTATGATCTCTCTGGAAGCATTCACTTTAGGCCTTACTTCATAATACAGATTTGGACGGTTAAAGGATGATTTGAAAACCAGGGCATCCATCATCACTAAATTCTTTTGTATGTCGCTTTGTACCTTTGGCGTAGCTGTTGCTGTTAAAGCTATGAGAGGAGCGCTTCCAATTTCATTGATTATAGGTCTGATACGCCTATATTCTGGCCTAAAATCATGACCCCATTCTGATATACAATGCGCTTCATCAATAGCGTAAAACGATATTTTTGATTGCATTAAAAAGGCTATATTTTCTTCTTTGGTAAGAGATTCTGGAGCAACATAAAGTAATTTAGTCTTGCCCGATGTAATATCTTCCTTAACCTTTGCAATTTGCGTTTTGTTGAGCGAAGAATTCAAAAAATGGGCTATGCCATCTTCTTCACTAAATCCGCGCATAGCATCAACCTGATTTTTCATCAGGGCAATTAGGGGCGAAATAATAATGGCAGTCCCCTCCATTATTAGGGCAGGTAATTGGTAACATAACGATTTACCACCTCCCGTAGGCATTAACACAAACGTATCCTTCCCGTTCAGGACATTTTGAATAATCTCTTCCTGATTCCCCTTAAAACTGCTGAATCCAAAATACTTTTTTAGTAATTCTGGTAAAGCAACATCCACTTTTGTATCCATTAATAGAAATTAAATCATAATAATATGAAAATTAATACTTTAAGATGATTTGTGTTTTTCGGTGTATGCAAATTTACATTATTTTTATGAATATCTACTACAAAGATTTAAAATTATCTAAATTTGAAACTTCTTAAAAACTCAAGCATCTTATTCTTGTTTTACATATAAAACGCTAATATAGCAAAAATAATATTATGGAAGAAGTGAAAAGTAATGAAATGTCATTTTTTCAGCATTTAGAGGATCTGCGTTGGCATATTATCCGCTCTCTTATTGCTGTTTGCCTATTTACAATTATTGCATTTATTTTCAGCAGATTCTTATTCGATGACATTATATTGGCTCCTCGAAATCCTGATTTTATTACCAATCAATATCTTTGCGAGCTATCAGTAAAATGGAATACCCCTGTTTTATGCATTAATCAGGTGCCTTTTACTATTATCAATATAAGCATGGCCGGCCAATTTAACATGCACATACTTGTTTCACTTATCGCTGGTATTATCTTGGCATTCCCCTATCTTATTTTTGAACTATGGCGTTTTATTGCGCCTGCTTTATATGATAAGGAAAGAAGGGCAGCTAGCGGGTTTATTATTTTCACCTCCTTGCTTTTCTTTATAGGAATTTTATTCGGGTTTTTTATAGTAGTCCCTCTATCAGTACATTTCTTGGGTAATTACACTGTTAGTGCCGATGTGATCAATCAGATCAGCTTGGGTTCGTATATATCATCTGTGGCTACAGTTACATTAGCTAGCGGACTGGTTTTCGAATTGCCTTTGGTTATTTTACTATTAACAAAGTTGGGTATTGTAACACCTTCTTTTTTGAGTAAATTCAGAAGACACTCATATTTAGGAATTCTAATTGTGGCTGCTATTATTACGCCTCCCGATATATTTAGCATGACTTTGGTAACTTTACCTTTAATTTTATTATATGAAATTAGTATTTTCATATCAGCTTCAGTTATGCGAAAGAAAAATAAACAAACCGCATAGATTTCTTAATTTTGTAGGAATGAGATTTTTTTTAATATCGTTTGTATTAATATTTTCAACGCATACATATGCTCAATATACTAAGGTGCGGGGTATTATTGTAGATTCTATTTCCAGAGAGCCGCTGCCTTTTGTTAGTATTTCTTTTAAAGGAACCAATGCTGGAACCATTTCTGATATTGATGGAAAATATTTTATTGAATCTCGAATTTCTTCTGACTATATAGAGGCTTCATTTGTTGGCTATAAGAATAAAACTTTGAAAGTTAACAGAAATTCTTTTCAAACTATCAATTTCGAGTTAATACCCGATGTATTGCAATTACAGGAAATAGTAGTTAAACCGGGCGAAAATCCAGCTCATGCCATATTAAGAAATATTAGTAAGAAGAAAGATTTTAATAATCCTAAAAAAATAGATCGCTACTACTGCGAAATATACAATAAAATACAGTTTGATATCAATAACCTTGATGATAGTTTTAAAGACAAAAAAATATTTAATCAATTTAAATTTATTTTTGAAAATGTTGATACCAATGCGCTAACAGGTAAAGCTTATCTTCCCATATTGATTACAGAAACCGTTTCTGATTTTTATTATCAGAATTTTCCTCGTATTGAAAAAGAAGTAATTAAAGCTACGCAAATTTCAGGCGTCCGCAATCAAAGTGTATCTCAGTTAACAGGCCGAATTACTCAAACTTTTAATATTTATGACAATTTCATGTCCTTTTATGAGGCAGGTTTTGTGAGTCCAATTTCAGATTTGGGATTGCTTTACTATAAATATTATTTGATTGATAGTGCTTTTTTAGATGGTATGTGGGCTTACCATATTTCTTTTAAGCCTTTAAGAAAACAGGAGCGGACTTTTACAGGCGATTTTTGGGTTGCTGATACTTCTTTTGCTGTTATTAAAATTCAAATGAGACTGAATCAAGATGCTAATATCAATTTCATTAATGATTTAGTGGCCACATACCAGTTTAAATCATATGCCGATTCACTTTGGTATTTAGATACTGAAGAGTTGTTGGTGGATTTTAATGTTGCTGAAACCGAAAAAATAAAGGGCTTTTTTGGCCGCAAGTATACTCGTTATAGAAACTACGATTTTAATAATACTGTTCCTATTGAGGTTAAAAAACTTAATGCCAATATTGTTGTTGCTGATTCTGCAATGGATGTGTCTAAAAATTATTGGGAAGACGTTAGGCCCGAAAAACTTTCAGAGAAAGAATTGAAAGTTTTTAAAATGGTTGATTCCATTAAAAATGTTCCTCTCTATAGAACTTTTGCTGATATAATGAATCTTTTTGTAAACTATTATTACGTGTTAGGATATATAGAAATAGGTCCTTACTTTACCACTTACAGTTTCAACCCTATTGAAGGCAATCGCTTTAGGGCAAGTTTTCGTACCAGCAATAAATTTAGTAAAAAACTTATGCTCGATGGTTATGTAGCCTATGGAACAAAAGATGAAAGATTTAAGTTTGGTGCCGGATATTTATATATGTTAAATAAAAGTCCCCGCAAAGCTTTTGGTGGTTTTGCAAAACAAGATATGGAGCAACTTGGAAACAGCATCAATGCTTTTCGAACCGATAATATTCTTTCATCTTTACTTCGAAAAAGACCTAATTACAAGTTGACTATGACGGAGCAAGTGTATCAGTATTATGAACATGAATGGTATCAAGGATTCATGAATACATTTGTAGTTAATTATAAGCGATTTTATCCTACCCCTTATATTCCTTTTCAAGTTTCGAATGGTATTGATACTTCAAGTATAGGTAACATAAGCACAGCAGAGTTTACATTAATAACACACTTTGCATATAAAGAAAAGTACGTGATGGGTGAATTTGAGCGCATGAGTCTGGGTACTTTATATCCTGTTTTTGATCTCTTTTATACGCATGGTTTTAAGGGTTTTTTGGGGAGTCAATATAGTTATAATAAGTTAAATCTTAGGATAACTCATTATTTCAATACCAGTCCATTTGGCTATTTTAAGTACACAATAGATGCCGGTAAAATTTTTGGTAAATTACCTTATCCTTTATTGGAATTACATAGAGGGAATGAAACTTATGCTTTAGATTATTATGCATTCAACATGATGAATTATTATGAATTTGTTAGCGATCGTTATGCATCCCTTAATGCAGAGCAGCATTTTCAGGGCGTTTTGTTTAATTATATTCCATTAATTCGAAAATTGAAATGGAGGGAAGTTGCCTCTGTAAAATCATTAGTTGGATCGTTGAATGCCGAGAATAAAAATGCTATGATATTTCCTAATGCATTGGGTGAGGTAAATTTACCTTATACTGAATTGAGCATTGGGATTGAAAACATATTTAAAGTGCTGCGAATAGATGCCGTTTGGCGGTTGAATTACCTATATTTGCCCGATGTAGATCCGTTTTTAATAAAAGCCAAGCTTCAAATTATTTTATGATGTATTTTTGCCTATATATTTATTTATTATGATGACCATAAAAACTGATAATTTAGTAAAGCGATATAAAAATCGCAATGTGGTGAAAGGTGTTTCGGTATCGCTTTCTCAAGGTGAAATTGTTGGATTGCTTGGACCTAATGGTGCCGGAAAAACTACCACTTTTTATATGATTGTGGGCATGATTGCACCTAATGAAGGAAAGATATTTCTTAATGAACAAGATATTACAGCGCAACCTATCTACAAACGTGCGCAAATGGGTATAGGTTATTTGGCTCAAGAAGCATCAGTATTTCGTAAATTGAGTGTTGAAGATAATATTCTTGCGGTGTTACAAATGTCAAACATCCCTAAAAATGAGCATGCTGAAAGGGTCGAAAAATTATTAGGTGAATTTGGTCTCCATAAAATTCGCAAAAGCTACGGAATTCAATTGTCGGGTGGCGAAAGAAGAAGAACTGAGATTGCCAGGGCACTGGCTATTGATCCAAAATTTATTCTGTTAGATGAACCCTTTGCAGGCGTTGATCCTATCGCGGTTGAGGATATTCAGGAAATTGTTAAAAAACTCAAAGAAAAAAATATCGGTGTGCTTATCACCGATCACAATGTACATGAAACCTTATCCATTACTGATAGGGCTTACCTTTTATACGAAGGCGATATTCTTAAATCAGGAACTGCTGCTGAATTGGCAGGTGACGAAGAAGTTCGCAGAAAATATTTGGGAAAAAATTTCGAATTGAGGGTGTGATTCCAGCAATAGTCGAACATTATTGTTGCATGATTTTGTTATTATTAATTTTGCTAAATGTATGTTCGCAAAAACCCTAATAGATCACTTAGTCCCATTGTTGTTGTAATAAAAAAACGAGATGGTAAGGCTTGCTATCTTAAAACAATAGGTGTTAGTTCGATAAGTTAAATGATACCCAAAAAGATATAATCAAAAAAAAAATCAGTGTAGAAAACACCCGCAAGGTGCTTGGCGACAAAATTGGAGCTGTTTTTTATGACGTTACTACACTTTATTTTGAAACAGATTTTGCAGATGTTTTGCGAAAAACTGGTTTCTCTATAGATGGGAAGCATTTATTGCCGCAAGTTGTTATGCTTAAATAAAATGAAAGTCGAGAAACAATAACAAAAACAATGATTCTAACTCCTCGTCAAAAGTCAATAGCATCACTATTCGGTTTAGAATTTTGGCGAGATTTTAATTAGGGTGTCGCATAGTCAAAGTCAAGAAATATTTTACAATTAGTTTTCCTTATTTTTCAACAACTTTCTTTACATTGCATTTATTTTGAATATTTTTATTTTTTTTGTCATATTTAATGAATTGCGGAATTTAAATTAAATTACAATTTTTGAATGAGTTCAGACAATCCTATTTTAAACAGCCCTTATGACGAGCCTAAGCTCCATTATGCAACCGATGCAGACGGCTCTTTAAACTATAACGACATAAGAAACGGCAGAAGAATATTCTCTACCGACATACAAGGCAGCAACCAAACTACTAGCCTTGGCAACTTTGAAGTTACCAAAGCACGAATACACGACGATTTATTACAGGAAGGTTTAAAGAAAAAACCCGCCAAATCAGCAGCATCATTTGTTACCATTGGCGAACCCGATATTGCCATTCACAAAAAAGGCAATTCCGTTACAGTAGAAATACAAGGCCTTGATATTTACGACCCTATTAAGGACGAAGTAAAAGCCCGCAATGTAAACGACATTGCCTACTGGATGGTTGATGATGATTATGATGGTAGCAGCTTCGTTGTAAAACAAGTCTTCTTTTGCGGTGGCGAAAGCACCGAGTTCGACAAATGGAAAAAAGGCCTTAGCGAAGCCGCCAAACAAGATACCAAAAAGAAAGCCGAGAAAACATTGAAAATTGAAATAGACGATGAAGCCTTCGATCGTTTATATGGTCATATTTCACACCCTATCGAAGTTTCAAAAAAAGGGCAGAAAATAGCGGTAAGGATTATTTCACAGTTTGGGGAAGAAGTAACCAAAGTTTTAGCAGTGTAATTAACCTAACTCCAATTAAAATGGCACGTGTAAAACAACTTTGCATTGAGAATTTCAAAGTTGCCAATTTGAATAAATTATAAAACTTAATTATATGAACGATTTAACAAATTCGAGCATACAACGTCAAAATATTTTAAATAATAAATATGCCATTCAGCGTATTCAGGAGTATATTGGGTTTGAAGGTATATTATTCGAGGGTGAATTTAAGTTTACCAAAGTAATGGTAGTTAAATTCTTCGATATCGACGAACGTACTCTCGATAGATATTTAGAACAATATCAAGTAGAACTTAAACACAATGGATATGTTTTAATACGAGGTAATGCTTTAAAGGAATTGAAGTTGCAATTTGCTCCTGTCATTAATGTCGGGAGCAAAACAACCCAGCTTGGCTTATTTAATTTTCGTTCATTTCTAAACCTTGCTATGTTGCTGAAAGAAAGCAGTAATGCCCAATTATTGCGCAGCAAAATGCTCGATATTGTTATTGACACTATTAATGAGCGTACAGGTGGTGGTACAAAATTCATTAACCGTCGCGATGCTAATTACCTTCCGGCAGCCATACAAGAAAGTAATTATCGTAAAGATTTTACTTCGGCTTTAAGTAATTATGTTAATATGGGCAATTACAAATATTCGTTATATACCGATAAAATTTATCAGTGTATATTTAAAGAAAATGCCAAAGAGTATAAACAAATATTAAAATTAGCCGAAACCGACAATGCCCGCGACACCATGTATGCAGAAGTATTAAATAGCATTGCATCATTTGAAATTGGGCTGGCTTTTGAACTGGAGAGGCATAGTAATAAAATAAAACGTAAGCTTGAACCAGCAGAAGTCGATACAATATTTAGCAAATTTACACAACATCCGCAGCAACGCCCCTACATTGAAGATGCCCGAATAAAAATGGCTTCCCGCGACCTACATTTTCGTGACGCATTGCACTTAAAGCTCGAAGAATATATTCAATCGGTTTCACCTGCCGATTTTGAACGGTTTTTGGGCGAGCAAAGTGTTGATTTCGAAAAACAGCTCGAAGAAGCTAAAGATGTAATGAAACGCTTAAAACAAAGCGAATAATGACTTGCATATATTTCAATACTATCGATGAGATTATCGCTATACACCAAAAAACAATTATTGCGAGTGGTGGCGGTGCTGTTGGTATTCTTAACCTTCATTCATTGGAATGTGCCATTGACCAAATGCAAAACGATGATTATTATCCCACATTTGAAGATAAATTAACGCATTTATTTTGGGTGGCAAATAAAAGTCATAGTTTTCAGGATGGTAACAAACGTATTGCAATTACAGCTTGCAGTATGTTTCTGTTAATGAATGGCTACCTATCAATTGTAAAAGACTTTTTATTTAAAATGGAAACTATTAGTTACCATGTAGCAGCTGGCAATATTGACAAAGATTTGCTTCACGAAATATTAACTTCAATATTATTTGAAGAAGATTATAACGAGGTATTAAAACTAAAATTACTCGATGCATTCTCAAAAGGTACTATTGCTAATGATAATGAATTTTAGAAAAATAGTTAATAATAATGAAATGAATTGATTACATTCATTACTTGCTTTACACCGCCATCAATTGATTATTTTCCAATCGCAATACAACATCAAAAACATCTGTTTGTAAACAAAAATAAAAATCACTGGGTGGTGAAATATGAATTTTTGATGGATCAAAAAACCTAGCTCCACTACCATTCATTAGTTGCGGGATATAATCATTCAAATTAAATTCTTTTCCTTCTAATTTGTCTTTTATATATTGGGCACATAAATTATCTTCTTCGGTTTGGTATTCACAGGCATATCCCATACAAACCAGTGATACGATTTGTGGATTTTTTTGTTGGATGTATCTGATAATGGCTCCAGCATTTACAAAACTTCCGGTGATAATTTCATCTGCGTTAACCGCATTCAGCAGTCCTTGCGTGCCACTGCTGGTCCTGTGTATAACCGTTTTATTATGTAAATCCATTTCTTTAATGTGCGTAGGACAATTACCTACATCAAAACCATCAACCATAACTTCATTCACTTCGCCTATCAAAATGTATTCAGGATGTTCTGATTTTAATTGCAGTGCGGTGTTTACTGAGTCTACAGGTATGATTTTATTTACTCCTTTCGAAATCAATAAAGGCGCTACTGAAAATGCTCTGAATACATCTATAATAACTGTTAAACCTTCTGCGGCGCGTGCTCCCTCGAGTAAATGTAGTATTCGTATTTCCATTAAGCCAATATATTTTCTATCATTATTTCTTCTTCTTCACTGATCTTATAATTCTTTGTTGTATTTACACAATCAATAATTTGTTCTACTTTACTTGCTCCAATTAAAACAGAGGTTACGGTTTTCTTGCGTAAAACCCAACTTAACGCCAATTGTGCAATAGATTGATTGCGTTTTATTGCCAATTGTTTCAATTGATACACTTTTTCCATTTTTTCATTGGCCAATTGTTCTGGTTTTAAGAAGAATGCCCTTGCTGCTCTAGAATCCTCAGGGATTCCTTGCAAATACCTATCTGTTAAAATGCCTTGGGCTAATGGTGAGAATGGAATGCATCCAATGCCTTTTTCTTTTAATACATCAAACAAGCCTTTTTCAGGCGTTCTTTCAAACATAGAATATTTGGGTTGGTGAATCAAACATCGTGTTCCCAATTGTTCTAATATTTCAACAGCTTTTCTGGTTTGTTCCGGATTATAGTTTGACAATCCTACATAGAGTGCTTTGCCCATCTTTACAATATCATGCAATGCTTGCATCGTTTCTTCCAAAGGAGTTTCTGGGTCTGCTCGGTGTGAATAAAATATATCTACATATTCAAGTTGCATTCTTTTCAAACTTTGATCAAGGCTCGACACCAAGTATTTCCTCGAACCCCAGTCTCCATATGGGCCTTCCCACATGGTATACCCCGCTTTTGTGGAAATGATCATTTCGTCACGGTATTGTCTTAATTGTGTTTTCAGAATATTTCCAAAATTCTTTTCTGCCGTTCCGGTTGGAGGACCGTAATTGTTGGCCAAATCAAAATGGGTAATCCCCAAATCAAATGCTTTCAATATCATATCCCTACCATTGGTAAAGGAATCTATGTCACCAAAGTTATGCCATAATCCCAGTGAAATTAAGGGAAGCTTGATCCCGCTATTACCACAGCGATTATATGGCATGGATGAATATCTGTCTGATTGGGCTTTATAATCCATTTAATTTTTTTTATTTACACACTATTATTTTGTAAATTTGAAAAAAAATGAATATGAGGCACAGTTTTTTGATGATATTTTTATGTATTACATCCTCATATCTGAGTTCACAAGCTTTAATTACTTTCAATAAGCGGTTACACGAT
>JAIFLP010000101.1 GCA_020049015.1 Bacteroidota bacterium
TTCAAGTTCATTATTCAGAAAAATGCAGGACCTGCTGCGGCTCGTAATAATGCAATTAAGAATACTTCTGGCAAGTATATACTACCACTTGATGCAGATGATAAAATTTCTAAAGATTATATTGGCCTTGCTGTAAAAGTTCTTGAGGCAAGCCCTAATGTAAAGCTTGTTTATTGTGAAGCTGAATTGTTCTTTAAGGCAAAAGGAATTTGGAAGCTGAAAGATTTTTCGCTGAAAGAAATGTTATATGAGAATATGATTTTTTGTTCCGCATTATACAGACGATCGGATTATAATAGCACTTCTGGTTACGACGAACGTTTTAGGAAGGGTAGAGAGGATTGGGATTTTTGGTTGAGGCTATTAAAAAGCGGTGGAGAAGTGGTGAAGCTTCCTGATGTTCATTTTTATTACCGAAAGCACAAAAAAGCCAGAACGAAATCCGCTAACAAAAATATTGAAGGAATTAGAAAGCTTATTTATGAAAATCATAAAGAGTTATATAATGATTTTTTTGATAATCCGATCAATATATATCACCAGCATGCATTTTATAAGACTAAGTATAATATTTTAAGAAAATTAACATTTAGAAAACCAATTGAATAGAGGCTATGGTTTCATTAATTATTTCTTTTTATAAAGACATTATTGCTCTTGATTTAATATTTAAAACATTGAGTATTCAGACTTGTAAAGATTTTGAAGTAATTGTAGCAGAAGATGATAATGCTGTTTTGTCAAAAGAATTTATTGATAATGCTAAATCTATTTACTTTTTCCCGATTAAACATGTCTCTCATGAAAAGTTAGGCTTCCGTAAAACCAAAATATTGAACGATGCAATAAAAATTTCTTCAAGCGAAAAGCTTGTTTTTATTGACGGCGATTGCTTGTTGCATAAACGATTTATTGAATCATATACTCAATTTATTAATGAGAATGGTTATTATTATGGCCGACGTGTCATGCTGTCTCCGTCGATAACAAAAAAAATATCTATTACTGGCGATATTTCGTTATTAAATAGTCTCTCTTTTATTCTTCATCGAGTACCCAATCCTGTCTCTTGGTTGTATTTACCTTTAGTTCCACAAGTTGCGAAGAGTAGCCGCGAGATTTGGGGTTGTAATTGGGGTGTTTTAAAAAAGTATGTAATAGGTGTAAATGGTTTTGATGAGGATTATAATGCCGCATGTTATGGAGAAGATTTAGACATTGCTTGGAGATTGAAAAAAAAATACGAATTGAAACTGTATTCACTTCGCACCAGAGTAATTCAATATCATCTTGATCATCGTAAAAGCTATGAACAGCATGCCTTGCGTGAGTTGTATATAGAAAAAGTTAATGCGGCGATTGCTTTCTGTAAAAATGGAATTGAGAAACAGGCTTTATAATTTTGGTAAGGTAATAATGAATTTGCTTCCCTTTCCAAGTGTGCTTTCAACTGAAATACTGCCTTTATGTAGTTGAATAAATTCTTTGCAAATTATTAAACCCAAGCCGGTTCCTCTTTCACCTTGCGTGCCCGGAAGGGTAATATTTGAGTCAATTCGGAATAGCTTTTTAATTGTCGATTCATCCATACCTATGCCATTGTCTTCAATTATTATTTCAATATTTCTTGTTGGATTAGAGTTATTATATAGGCTTATTATGCCGTCGTTGGGGGTAAATTTTATTGAATTACTTATTAAATTTCTTATAATAGTTAGCAACATATTTACATCGCCATTAACTTGCAATTCTTTATCTATAGTGTTTTGAAGAGTTATCTTCTTTTTATCTGCACTCAATTGTAATAGTATGAAGCATTGTTTTACAATTTCTGACACATAAAAAATCTCTGGTTTAAACTGAATATTTCCTGATTGAGATCGTGCCCAAGTAAGTAAGTTCTCTAGCAGCATGGAGGCACTGTTTGAAGATTCTTTGATCATTTTGATCATTTCATTTCTTTGAATTTCATCAATTTCTTTCATTTCTAATAAAAGTTGAGACAATCCGCTAATTGAGTGAAATGGATTTTTTAAATCATGCCCAATAATGGAGAAGAACTTATCTTTTGTTGCATTGAGTTGAATCAATTCAATGGCCTGTTTTTCTAGTGATTCTTTTTGAACTATAACTTCTTCTTGCCTTTCTTCTAAAATAGTATTAAGTGATTGTAGCTCCTCTTTCTGCTGCAATAATTCTTCTTTTTGTGCGCTTAAATCTCTGTTTACCATTCTTAATACTTCAGAATGCTGTTTAATTTCTTTTGTTTTTTCACGCACCAGTTTTTCTAGTTTATTCTTTTGTATTTTAATTTGCTTAATTCTGCCCCAGAAGATTAATGAGATGGATAAAACTATTAAAGCTAAAGACAAAAACCTGAACCACCATGTTCTCCAATAGGGTGGATGTACTATAATTTGAAGGCTAGTGGGTATAGTTTGCCATATATCATCAGGATTGCATGATATCACATCCAATTGGTATTTTCCCGGATCTAATGAAGTAAAATTAATGCTGTTTAGTGGGTATTCAATTTGTATCCAATTTGTAAAATTTTTATCGAAGCCAATCAATCTATATCTATATTTAGTGGCTTTCGTATTGCCCATATGACTTGAAAAAAGATGGAATGTAATTATTTTATGATCATAATTGAATTCAATGGTTTGAGTTTCATCTATAGGTTTTTTTAGAATTATAGTGTTACCTAACGGTACATTAGGTAATATCTCACTTCCAAATACACTAACTTTATAAAACAGTGATTTTGGCTCTGTGGTATCTGTTATAAACATGCAAGGATTGAATAAAGTGATTCCATTTTGTCCTCCAAATAAGAATAATCCTTCTTTATTTACGTAACTGGCATTATGGTTGAATTCACTATCTCTTAATCCATCTGATTTATCAAAATTATTGAATGTACTGGTTTTTGTGTTAAAGGTTTTTATGCCTGAATTGGTGCTCAGCCAAATATTTCCATCCTTGTCTTCACTCATGCAATAAATTTTGTCCTTTTTAAGATCGTTTTGTTGATGCAATTTCTGATATTGCTTAGTTGTATCAAATTCAATTAATCCTGATGCTGTAGCTGAATAGTATTTATTATTTTTAGTTTTCAGTATTTGAAATGAATGCTCAATGCTATTTTTATTATCAATAAGAATATAGCTTTTCGATTTTTTAAGAAAAGGGTTGAATACTACTATGCCTTTATCATCTGTTGCTAATATTATATTGCCATTTTCAAAAAAATCGATATCCCATATTTGCTGTGACATAATTCCTGATTTTCCGGATGAATCATAAGGAAAACATTTAAATTGCCCACTTGTTTGATCATATATTTCTAAACCTTTATCGAGACTCGCAATAAAAATATTTTTCCCTTTTTGCTTCATGATTCTGATAGACCAGCCTTTAATACTAAATAGATCATTTTCATCATTGCGAATCCATTTAGAACGGTTGTTTTTTAAATCAATTTCTGTAATTGCTAAATTGTAAGTACCTATCCAGTATTTATCATTTCCTAAATCTAATATGGATGAGATCATATTAGAATGTATTTTTAAACCGTTAGTAGCGCTATGAAGTATTTTTTTGAATCTAAATTCTTTGTCAGTAATAACTAGTCCATCTGTAAATGTGCCTATTAAATAGTCTCCTTGAGAGTTTTGATAAATATCAGTTGTGCTAATTTCTGCATTCTTTGATTTTGACGTTGGTATCAGTTGGTGTTTAAATTTACTTTGACCTGTATAATGATAATTTACTCCCTTCATTGTCCCAATCCAAAAATTTTTGTATTTGTCTATATAAAAACAAGTTAAACTATGTGGAGATAAAGCATTATTTTTCGAAAATGTGTTATTATATGTATATTCTTCACTCGCTTTATTATAAGTTATTAAGCCAACAGAAGTATTAATAAATAAGAAACGCTCATCTCCGGTGATGGATAAAATATCAACAATAGGAGAATTGTTTTTTTGAATAAGTTTGATTTCACGAAAACTTGTTAATTCCGAATCTATTTTTGTAAAGTATTCGTGCGCTGTTACCCAAATGGTATTACTTTTATCTATAAAAACTTGAAATGCAGCGCTTTTATTACTTGGTTTATAATGATACAATTCTTTGCTGAAGTTGTGGTTGTATATAAATAGCCCATTTGTAGATGTAATATATTGTTTATTTTCATGACTCTTGATTTGATTTATAAAACCGAGCTTATTTTCGGGTAATGAAATTCTCTTCCTTTCAAAGCTTTTAGAGTTTATTGTAAATATGTATTTATTATTACGCGCAATTAAATTGCCTTCGTTATCTTCTGATTGAATTGTCAAAATATCTAGTTTAACTGCATTATAATCTTTGGAATATATATGCTTGAAATTATCTTGCTCAGGCTGATATAATGAAATTGCAGAGTTAGTTGTAATATATAGTTGGCCATTTTTACTCTCATAAATATATTTTATTTCTGAATCTTTTAAGGAATTTGTGTTTTCAGATTGTATGGTGGTTTGATATGTTTTTATTTCGTAACCATTAAGCTTATTTAAACCAACCGAAGTTCCTACCCAAATATATCCTTTTTTGTCTTGTAAAATACAATTAACAATATTGTTACTCAGACCTTGATCGGTAGAGACGCTTTCAAATTCCATTTGGGGGAATTGACCAAATGCATAAATGCTGATGAAGAATAGTGAAAATATGAATGCTGTTTTTAATCTCACAATATAAATGATATTTTTAGTGTACGATTTCTTTTAAAATAGGTTTTCTTAAACTAATTAAATAAGTTATTATAAAATATATTTACTTAATTGCGAAGCTTGTATGCTTTTATTTTCCGGCCAGCAAGTCTGCCATATCCATTTTCTCAACTTTACTCATGCCACTTATATCATCTAAGGCATGTTGAATTTTGGTTTTGAATTTCCAACAGGTCATTTGCCGCAACGATAGCTGGCGCGCAAATTCATAACTTGACGTGGACGATTCTCCTTTGCATACTTGCCAGGCAATATAAAAGGCTTTGTGCATTGGAAATTTACAGTTATGAAATAAGGTATGTGCTGAGGCCGACTCTTCCGTCTTGCATTTGGTGCAACGACGGGAATAAGGCGATTTACCAGAGCAAGAATTAAGATTCCCACATTTCTTACATTCAAAACCATTTTCCCATTTAACTTTAGCTAAAAATGCCAGACAATAATCATCATCCTGAAACAATCTATCCAACTCTTCTTTGCTCAATTCGTTTTTGAAAATCATTTTTAACTTATTGATTTTGGCAAAGGTAAGATATTTTTTAGTGATATTAACATAATTTAAGTGATACTATTGTGATTCAAATAAAAATGTTCTATCTTTGTAAAAATTAAATGAAATGGGAGCTTCTTGTGATGTTAAGAATAAGCCAGTTGGTGTTAAAGAATTATTGAGATCATGGTATTTTTGGAAACCAGTTTTAGGTATCTTTGTAGGCGCGATTGCTGGTTTTGCATATTATTATTTTGTGGGCTGTAAATCAGGTACTTGTCCGATAAATTCAAACCCATATATAAGCACAGCTTGGGGCGGATTATTGGGTTACTTTTTGGTGAGCCCTTGTAAATCGTGTTAAATTGATTTGGTATGATGGTAGAAGAAATAAATAAAAGGTATTCTGGTTTGGCCGAAAGCAATTGTTGTCTTTCATGTGGCGGGGCTGTAAATTATGTTGAGGCGCAGAAAGGTGAAGTATGTGTTGATTTGGGTTGCGGTAGAGGCAATGACGTACTGCGTTTAGCTGAAAAGGTTGGTGACGAAGGCTTTGTATATGGAATTGATATTTCAGATGGAATGATAACTAAGGCTCGTGAAAATGCGGCTAAATTTGATGTGAAAAACGTTGAATTTATTCAATGCGAACTCGAAAAGCTTACAATACCCCAAGGAAGAGCAAATGTTGTTATTTCAAATTGTGTACTGAATCATGCTTCGAATAAACAAAAGGTTTGGCATGAAATTTATAAGGTATTAAAATATGGTGGCAGGTTTATCGTTAGTGATATATACTCAATTGAGCCTGTACCTGCAGAATTCCGCAACGATCCTTCTGCAGTTGCCGAATGCTGGGCTGGTGCTGTTCCTAAAGAAGAATATTTATTAAATATTCAAAGGGCTGGTTTTATAGATGTTGAAATTATTGAAGAATCCCAGCCTTATCAGAAAGGGAAAATCCATGTTGCCAGTTTTACAGTAGCAGGTTTTAAGCCTAAAGGCGTTTGTTGTTGTTCAGTATAATTAATAATTGTTAATATGGATAAAAAGGTTTTTTTAGTATTAGTGGCATTTGCCTTTACAGTAACTGCCTGTCAGGCTCGCAGTGAAAAATCTGCTGCTGAAGAGTCTGCTGTGGTTAAAGAAGAAAACGCCGCTGGTTCTGTAATTTATTTAACTACAGCCCAGTTTAAACAAAAGGTATTCAACTATGATGTAAATAAGGAATGGAAATATGAAGGTGATTTGCCTTGTATTCTCGATTTTTATGCAGATTGGTGCGGACCTTGCCGAATGATTGCACCTACTTTGGAGCAATTGGCTAAAGAATATTCCGGTAAAATATATGTTTATAAAATTAATACCGATAAGGAAAAAGAATTAGCCCAGTATTTAGGGATTCAAAGCTTGCCTACCTTAGTATTTGTGCCATTGAAAGGGGCTCCTCAGGTTTCAATGGGAGCAATGCCTAAGGAAACATTTGTAAAAACTATTAATGATGTAATGCTAAATAATAACAACAAATAATTTAAATCTAATAATTATGAAAACGTTAATTAAAAAACAAAAGGAAAACCGCAAAGAAAAGGTGGCTCAATGCTGTGCTAAAACATCAAAAACTGTAGCTGGTTGTCACGACTAGTATGTACTTTTCAAGATATAATATATTTTCGAAAGTTAGAGATTCAGATAATTATTTTATTCTGAATCTCCTTTCAGGAAATGCAGATATATTAAGTCCTGAGGAAGCTAGTTTAATAAGCAGTAAGCAATACGATAAGTTACCTAAGCTTGTAGAATTGGGTTATTATGTTGATGAACAACTGGAAAAAAAGTTGTTCATGAATAAGTATCTCGACTTTATTGATGAACGCGATAAAGATGAAGTTCAATTGTTTTTTGTAACTAATTATTCTTGCAATTTTGCTTGTTTCTATTGTTATCAGGATGAATATGAGGCCGCTGTTACAAGTCTTACAACCGATGTGATTGATTCATGTTTTGAATACGTAAGAAACAATTTTGCAGGTAAGAGATGCTATTTTACTATTTTTGGAGGTGAGCCTTTACTTCCTTCTGAAAGTCAAATGTCAGTGATTCAGTACTTTCTTGAGAAAGCTAAAGTTGCCGGAATAGAAACATGTATTGTTACCAATGGTTATTCTCTTTCTAATTACATCCCTATATTAAAGGATATGATGATAAGAGAAATTCAGGTTACACTTGATGGAACTGAAGCCATACATAATGAAAGAAGATATTTAAAAAGCAAAAAAGGAACATTTAACGAAATTGTAAGTGGAATTGATTCTTGCTTGGCTGCAAAAATTCCTGTGAATCTTAGGATGGTAATTGATAAACTGAATGTTGATAATTTACCTGAATTCTCTGAATTTGCTATCCAGAAAGCATGGACTAAAAATCCGCTTTTTAAAACGCAATTGGGTAGAAATTATGAGCTTCATCACTGCCAGTCTTTAAAAGACAAGCTTTTTTCTAGAATAGAAATGTATACGCATATTTATCATCTATTACTTCAATATCCTCATATAGCAGAATTCTATAAACCAGCTTTTTCAGTTTCTAAGTTTGTATTTGAACATGGCGATTTACCGGATCCATTATTTGATTCGTGCCCCGCATGTAAAACAGAATGGGCTTTTGATTATACCGGAAAGATTTATCCTTGTACAGCTACTGTCGGAAAAAAAGGTGAAGAATTGGGAAGTTTTTATCCAACAGTTAGCTTGAATCAAGCTAAGGTTGATGATTGGATCTCAAGAGATGTTACTTCTATCAGTGAATGTAAATCATGCGAGTTGCAATTAGCATGCGGTGGAGGATGCGGCTCTGTTGCTAAAAATAATAAAGGTTCTGTATGCAATTCTGATTGCAGACCAGTAAAAGAATTATTAGAAATGGGTTTCGCTTATTATTTTAAAGAATAGTCAATTATTAAATATTTTTTTATGAAAGAAATCAGTTCTTCCGATTTCGAATTGGAAGTGTTATCTCAAAGTGCTTGCGTTGTTGATTTTTATTCAACCGAGTGTCCACCATGTGAGGCAGTAGCACCTAAGTTTGAATCCTTACATAATTTATATGGTGAGCATGTTCATTTCGTTAAAATATTTCGCCAAGGAAATAAAGAATTGGCAACAAAATTAGGTGTTAGTTCATCACCTACTTTATTGTTTTATAAAAATGGAGTTAGAGTGGGTGATCAATTAAGTGGAGGGGTTAAAAAGTCTGACATTATTAAAAATCTTGATTTACTTATTACTCCTGATGAAGTTGTGAAAATTAAATCGGGTATGAAGCCAAGTAATACCTCACACGATGTGGTAATTCTAGGAGCAGGTCCTGCGGCTTTAGCTGCCGGAATTTATCTCGCGCAAGCTAAAACTGATACTTTAATTATTGATACTGCATTACCAGGAGGCCAGGTTTCAACTACCCATCAAGTTTCAAATTATCCTGGTTTTGAAGAGCCAATACAAGGATATATGTTAGGACATCACATGTCAGAACAAGCAAAAAAAGCTGGGGTGAAGTTTAAAGTTGCAGTTGATGTTAGTCATGTTGATTTAATAAAAAAAGAAATTGTAATTGATGAATTTGAAACAATAAAGGCAAAAACAATTATTATTGCAACTGGTGCTTCACCCCGCAAGCTAAATATCCCAGGAGAAAAAGAGTTCAAGGGTAAAGGCTTGTCATATTGTGCTACCTGCGATGCCAAATATTTTCAAGATAAAGAGGTAATTGTTATAGGCGGTGGTAATTCTGCAGTGGAGGAATCAGATTTTATTGCTCGTTTTGCTTCCAAAATAACTATGGTACATCAATTTGATACCTTAACTGCAAATAAAGAAGCACAGGAGAAGATCTTGAATAATCCTAAAGTTAAAGTATTATTTCAACATGAGCCACGCGCCTTTGCGAAGGAAGGCGATAAGATGGTTGTAACAATTGAAGACTTGTTAACTCACGAAACTAAGAAAATCGCTGCCGATGGAGTGTTTATTTTTGTTGGGATGTCGCCCAATCTCGATATCTTTAAAGAAGACCTGCAAAAAGACAAATGGGGTTATATTCTAACTGATGAAGACATGCATACTAATATTAAAGGTGTGTTTGCTATTGGGGATGTAATCAGTAAAAAGTATCGCCAGATTACTACCGCAGTTGCCGATGGAACCATAGCTTCTATTGTAATTGCTAAAGAGCTGGGATAAAATAAAGCACTAGATTCAACAATGATAGCGTTTTATTATACTGTTGCTAATTAGCTCGTATATATTCCTTTTATTTTCTTCATCTGTCAGTAATGATTTATGAAATTCGATTACTTGTAAATCATTTCTTCTGGCAGGGCCTGTTTGAGCTGCATGCGGATCGGTTTCAATTGCTTTTTCAACGGTTTCTTTGATAAGGGGAGTAAGAATGTTGTAATTGATGCCATTTTTATCGGCCAAATCTTTCCCTAATGTAATCATGTGGTTTACAAAATTGCTACAAAATATTGCACAAACATGTAATACTCTTCTTTGATTTGTATCCATATAGTACACATTTTTTGTAATCAGATGTGCGGTGTTTTCAATTATTACTTTCGATGTTTCGTCGCAAAATTCGATACATGCGGGAATACTCATCCAATTAAGACTTCTAAATTTCGAAAATGATTGAAAAAGGTAAATTACTCCGTAATGTTTAGCGTATGGTTTAAAAATGTTAATATCAATACTGCCTGCAGTATGCACTAATACATGTTTGTCCCAATTTCTTTGCTGAATTACATTTTCAATAGCATCATCGTTTACACATATATATACCAATCCGTCGGGAATGTCATGAATGCTTTTTAATTCAATACAACCTGATTCGTCAGCTAGTTTTTTTGATTTTTGGGGATTCCTGCCATACAAATATATATTCTGTACATTAGGCAGTGAGCACAAACGTTTAGCCAAATGATGAGCAACATTGCCAGTTCCAATGATAGTGATATTTTTGTCCATGATGCTATAAATTAAAAAAGCCGGCCTTATGAGCCGGCTTTTTATGTTTCTAAACTATTAGTTTAATTCCATTTTGTATTTGCCCAAATCGTCAACTGTAGAGTTGCTAATAAAATCAGCTTTGGCTTTATTTTCGCTTTTGCCCATTTTAATAAACACTTCCGCTGAGCGTGTAAACATATCCTCTTTGTTGGCATCAATAACTAAAAGATGACCCATTATAATGTTTCCAGCCATTTCGACCATTCTGCGTGCATGGAAATCAATAAAGTCATTATCTTTTATTTCAATTACTTTATTTACTACTTTTTCATAATCATCCGTCATTTCAACCAGCGATCTTTTTAATGATTCTAGTTCAGGTTTTACTTGTTCTTTTTCATAGCAATCTCTGATATGTTTTAGATAAGTATGTGTTGTAACTGCACGAATGGCAGCAACAACTTGAAGCTGAGTAGTACCTTCATATATGGAAGTGATGCGGGCATCTCTGTAAATTCTTTCAACAGGATAATCTTTCATAAATCCAGAACCGCCATGTATTTGAACCGCATCATAAGCTAATTGATTACAATATTCACTACTCAAACCTTTAGCTAGTGGGGTATATGCATCGGCCAATTTAGAATAGAATTTCATGTCATCTTGTTCTTCTTTGGTCAGTTTGCGTTCATCCGCAATGTGCATATAAGCTTTATAAACATCAACAAATCTTGAAGTTTCGTAAAGTAAAGCTCTTGAAGCATCAAGTTTTGCTTTCATATTGGTCAGCATTTCGTATACTGCCGGGAATTTTATGATGGGTTTTCCGAATTGTTCACGGTCAATGGCATAAGCCAATGATTCTCTGTAAGCAGCTTCAGATAGGCCAACTGATTGAGCTGCAATACCTAAACGAGCTCCATTCATCAAAGCCATAACGTATTTAATCAAACCCAATTTTCTTTGTCCTACCAGTTCCGCTGGAGCATTTTTAAAAACCAATTCGCAAGTAGGTGATCCTTTTATTCCCATTTTATTTTCAATACGGCGAACGATCATTGCTTGACTGTTTCTGTCGTATATAAACATTGATAAGCCACGACCATCTTGCGATCCGTCTTCAGAACGTGCCAATACCAAAGAGATGTGTGCATCACCATTGGTAATAAATCTTTTCACACCGTTAAGATACCATTTTTTATCAGCTTCGTTATAAGTTGCTTTTAATTGAACTCTTTGCAAGTCTGATCCCGCATCTGGCTCTGTTAAATCCATTGCACAAGTTTCACCACCAGAAACACGAGTTAAATATCGCATTTTCTGATCGTCATCTGCAAATTCATTAATGGTTTCAGCACAATCTTGCAAGCCCCAAATGTTAACAAATCCCGCATCAGCTCTTGATACCATATCTGCAGCCATTACGTAAGGAACAATAGGAAAGTTTAAGCCGTTGTACTTGCGGGGTAATGTAATACCCATCAATCCGGCTTGCACTAGCGCATCATAGTTTTCTTTAGTTCCTTTAGCATATATAACTTCATTATTCACTAAATGAGGACCTTCAATATCAATATCTGCAGCATTGGGTGCAATAATCTCACCACAAATATCCCCTACAATTTCTAATACTTTGTCATAACTGTCAACAGCATCCTCAAAATCGATGGGCGAATGTTCGTATTTATCTTTTTCAGAAAAATTTCTTTCCTTCAGAGCAACAATTTTCTTCATCAAAGGATGTTGAAGCTGGAACTGTAATTCCTTATTATCTGTCCAAAAATTAGCCATATTCTTATTTTGTATTTTGTTTATAGTACTTGATCATTTTAGGGAGAACTTCAGCAATATCTCCATTGATAATGTAATCAGCAATTTTATTTATAGGGGCATTAGGATCATTATTTATAGCAATTACCATTGCTGATTCTTGCATGCCCGCAATATGCTGTATTTGTCCTGAGATACCACATGCGATATATAGTTTTGGACGAACGGTTACACCAGTTTGACCAATTTGTCTATCATGATCGGCATATCCCGCATCTACTGCTGCTCTTGATGCTCCAACTTCAGCGCCAATTACTTTTGCTAAATCGAAAAGAAGTTCAAAATTCGCTTTGCTTCCTACTCCATAACCACCAGCAATAATAATAGGAGAGCCTTTGATGTTTACTTTCGATTTTTCCATGTGGCGTTCAATAACTTTTACCACAAAGTCAGCATCGGTTAAATATTTATTAACATCCATCGGCTTTACTTCCCCTTTATGGGTAATGGAAAATACTTCTTTTCTCATCACACCTTCTCTAACAGTTGCCATTTGAGGGCGGTTGTCGGGATTGATAATAGTGGCGATAATATTTCCACCAAAAGCGGGACGTATTTGATAAAGTAAGTTTTCGTATACTTTATTTTCTTTTTTATCTTCATGACCACCGATTGCAAGTTCGGTACAATCTGCTGTTAAGCCACTTAATAAAGCTGAAGAAACGCGGGGACCTAAATCACGACCTATTGGCGTTGCGCCCATAAGTGCAATTTGGGGTTTTTCTTCTTCAAATAATTTTATTAAAAGATTTGAATGGGGTAGGGTGGTATAAGGTTCCAAACGAGCATCATCCGCAATATGAATTATGTCGGCACCAAATGGAAATAATTGGTTTTCCACACCATTCAATTGATTTCCAATAACAACGGCTTCCAGTTGGCATTTCAAATCATTAGCAAGCTTGCGGCCTTTAGTTAATAATTCAAGGCTAACATCAGCAACAACGCCATTTTCAACTTCGCAATAAACAAATATATTATTCATTTTTTAATTTTTTACGTTTTAAATCCATGCAATAATGATCTACTAACCGATGGTATGGTTAATTATCAAATCTTTCATTAACCAATCAATATCCATATCAGAAGCCGTTAATGCTTTTGATTCTTTAGCTTGAAATACCACATTCTCAATTTTCTTTACTTTTGTGGGTGATCCTGTTAGTCCCAACCACTTGCTATCGGCATTTATTTCAGCAGCGCTGATTTCTTTGATATTTAAGTAAGGTCTTATATTGTATATTGCGATATAATCATCAGTTAGCTCTTGTCTTTCAGTAATTGTTTTTGCATGTTTAAACTTCATGGTGAGTTTTGCATTGCGCGGGCGGCATTCAGGAGCGCTCGAATTAACTGTAATTACTGCAGGTATTGATCCTTCTACAACTTCAATACCTCTATCAAGTCTTCTTTTAACTGTTACTTTTTTATTTTCAGCATGTAAAATTTCTTCTGCATAAGTTATTTGTGCAAGGTTCAATTTTTCTGCAACTTGTGGTCCAACTTGGGCTGTATCACCGTCAATGGCTTGTCTGCCACAAATTATAAGGTCGCATGTTCCTATACTTTTTATGGCCATAGAAAGTGCATATGATGTAGCCAAAGTGTCTGAACCTGCAAAAGCTCTGTCTGTTAGTAAATATCCATTGTCAGCGCCTCTGTATAGGGCTTCTCTGATTATTTCAGCAGCACGTCCGGGACCCATTGTTAACAAGGTAATGATAGTTCCAGGATATTTGTCTTTTAACCTTAATGCTTGCTCCAGTGCGTTCAAATCTTCAGGGTTGAAAATTGCAGGAAGCACGGCACGATTCACTGTCCCATCTGCTTTCATGGCATCTTTGCCTACATTGCGGGTATCGGGTACCTGTTTTGCTAATACTATTATTCTTAATCCAGCCATATTTAATTGTTTGTTACTTTTCTAACTAATGCGGCACAAATATAAATATTAAAAAGTTATTCTAATATTTTAAATGATATTTAGAATTATTTTAAATAAAGAATTATCGTCTTCAAACGCTTATTTTATTTATGTACTTCAGTTTGGGGCGCTTGTTTAGATTCCTTATGAGGATCGTGAGGATTCCAACCTACAATACTTAACATGACAAAGAAACCAACTATATAAGCGAGAGTAACATGCCAGCCTTTTTTTACATAATTTACAACCGATTTGGCTTCAGGAAACATATTTGAAAGAGCAACACCGGCAGATGAGCCAAACCAAAGCATTGATCCTCCAAAACCAACCGAATAGGCTAAAATACCCCAATCGTATCCGCCTTGTTCTAAGCATAATTTTGTTAAAGGAATATTATCAAAAACTGCCGAAACAAATCCTAAAATGAATGCGGTAAAATAGGATGCAGGGGGTAAATCATTTACAGGCATAAGCGATGCACATGTAACTAAAGCCATTAAGAATATTGTTCCTTGCCATGAGCTTTTTAATTCATGCCATGGAGTTTTGGTGATTAATGCACCAATAAAAATAGCTATCCATACACCAACTGCAGGAAAATCTAAGAGGTAATTAGTTAGGATAGCTCCAACTAATATAAGCCCTACTACTATTATCTTTTTCCACTCAATTTTTACATTTGTTGCATTGTTTCTCTGGATGCGTTGATATTTATCCTGCTGAATGGCACCTACAACACCAAATATTAAAAAAGCTGCGATAGATCCAATAAATGCATGGGTTACATCTATAGGACTAACACCATCTATCCACATAAGTGTTGTTGTTGTATCGCCTACAACGCTACCGGCTCCACCTGCATTACTAGCAGCAACAATTGCGGCCAAATAACCTACATGCACTTTTCCTTTAAATACAACCATGGCAATGGCTCCACCAATCATAGCTGCAGCTATATTGTCGAGAAATGAAGAAATAACCATAATTAAAAATAATAGTAATAAAGGTCCTTTCCAGTCATTAGGTAATATATTGGGTAGAGCTTCCGGTATTTTTGATTCTTCAAAATGTTTAGCCAAAATAGCAAAACCAAAAAGAAGTCCAAGCAAATTTAACAATGTACGCCATTCCCCTTCATGGCCATGACCACCAATAATATGGACACCCAAATCAAATTGACTATCGAATATAAACTTGAACGTAAGGATTGCTATAAGACCTATTAAAGCAACATACATTACTTTATTGTGAAAAAGGGCAACGCCTAAAAGTGTTAATGCAAATAGAATAAATTCTAATCTTATTCCCATTATGGCAGGAACGGCCTCTATATTTCCCATTGAGAAAACTTTGGCAGGAAGCAAGAATACTCCCAATATTAGAAGCAAGTATTTGAATTTTTTATTCATAATAAATAGATATTTGTTTTTTTATGCATATTTATTTCACGTTAAATTAACGGAATTGAGCACCAAAAATAATTAAAATTTGGAGAAAAAAAAGGCTTTCATATTCGAAAGCCTTTTTTTATTTTTGAAAAAAATTATCATCAAGCCTGAGCAGTAGGTCCGCCGAAACTCATTGGAATCATTGGTCCTCCGGGATTATCTTTGATAACACCATTAATAGATTCATACTTTGTAATATTATCACGCAATGCATGTAATAATCGCTTGGCATGTTCAGGCGTTAGGATAATCCTTGATTTTACATCAGCTTTAGGGATACCAGGCATAACTCTTACAAAGTCAATTACAAATTCAGCGGTAGAATGAGTAATGATGGCCAAATTAGAGTAAGTACCTTGTGCGATATCTTCCTTTAGCTCGATATTTAATTGATTGCCCTGATTTTTTTCTTCCATATTAGAATTAAATTAATCTTGTTCTTCAACCATTTCCATATCTTCAGCCTTCACATTCACCAATTTATCGTATTCTTCCATAGAACCAACGATAATATTGTTGTATTCGCGTGAACCTGTACCGGCTGGGATAAGATGACCAACGATAACATTTTCTTTTAAGCCTTCAAGATTATCTGTTTTACCCCAAACTGCAGCTTCATTCAGTACTTTTGTTGTTTCCTGGAATGATGCAGCCGACATAAAGCTCTTAGTTTGAAGAGCCGCTCTAGTTATACCTTGTAAAATTTGGCTACCGGTAGCGGGTATAGCATCTCTCGATTCAATGGGTTTCAAGTCTTTACGTCGCAATGCAGAATTTTCATCGCGCAATTTTCTGGCAGTAATTATTTGACCAGCTTTGAATAGGGTTGAATCTCCTGAATCAAAAACTACTTTTTTTCCGTAAATCCAGTCGTTTTCCTCCATGAATTCCCATTTATCTATAATTTGTTTTTCTAGGAATTTGGTATCACCTGGATCAACAATTTCCACTTTTCTCATCATTTGGCGAACGATAACTTCAAAGTGTTTGTCGTTAATTTTCACACCCTGTAAGCGATAAACTTCTTGAACTTCATTTACGATATATTCTTGAACTTTAGTAGGCCCTTTAATAGCTAAGATATCAGCAGGAGTTGTGGCTCCATCAGATAATGGTGTGCCCGCTTTAACATAGTCATTTTCCTGAACTAATATTTGACGTGATAATGGTACAAGATATTTCTTTAATTCATCAGTTTTTGATTTAATGATGATTTCACGATTACCACGTTTTACTTTACCAAATGAAACTTCACCATCAATTTCAGAAACAACTGCCGGATTGGACGGATTTCTAGCTTCAAATAATTCGGTAACCCTAGGCAAACCACCAGTGATATCTCCAGTTTTACCAACTGCACGAGGAATTTTTACTAGAATTTGTCCTGCCTCTGCTTTTTCACCTTCTTCAACAACAATGTGAGCTCCTACAGGTAAGTTATAAAGTTTTAAAGTTTCTTTTTTATCGTCCATAATTTTGATTACAGGGTTTTTTGATTTATCCCTGCTTTCAGTAATTACTTTTTCTTTATAACCAGTTTGTTCATCTGATTCTTCGCGATAGGTAACACCTTCCGTGATACTTTCAAATCCTATTTTACCTGAGGTTTCAGAGATAATAACAGCATTGTAAGGATCCCATTCGCAAATTAATTTGCCTTTGGCTACTTCTTCACCATTTTTGATATAAAGTTTAGAACCATAAGGAACATGTTGGGTTGTTAGAACGATACCGGTATTTTTATCCAATATCCTCAATTCACCCATACGACCGATTACAATCTGACTCTCGCCATCTTTATCTTTTTTGGTAACCACTCTTAATTCTTCAATTTCTGCAACACCGTCGTAACGAGCAACCAAATTAGTTTCGCTGGTCACGTTTGATGCAGTACCCCCAACGTGGAAGGTTCTAAGAGTTAACTGAGTACCTGGTTCACCAATAGACTGAGCAGCAATAACACCCACTGCTTCACCATTTTGCACCATACGTCCAGTGGCAAGGTTACGTCCATAACATTTGCTACAAACTCCCTTTTTGGATTCGCAAGTTAATACAGAACGGATTTCTACTTGTTCAATAGGCGAATCATCAATTATTTTACCTATTTCTTCGGTAATTTCTTCTCCTGCAGTAATAATTATCTTACCGGTAGTAGGATGGAATATATCGTGAACTGTAGTACGACCTAATATTTTATCATAAAGAGATTCAATAACTTCTTCATTATTTTTTATTGCTGTAGCAACCAAACCACGAAGTGTTCCGCAATCAACTTCATTTATAATAACATCTTGAGCAACGTCAACTAAGCGACGTGTTAAATAACCCGCATCAGCTGTTTTTAAAGCGGTATCGGCCAATCCCTTACGAGCACCGTGAGTAGAAATAAAATATTCAAGAACTGATAGACCTTCCTTAAAGTTTGAAAGAATTGGATTTTCAATAATTTCAGATGTTGAAGCACCTGATTTTTGAGGTTTTGCCATCAATCCACGCATACCTGATAACTGGCGAATCTGTTCCTTAGAACCACGAGCACCCGAATCCAACATCATATATACAGGATTAAATCCTTGATTATCGGTGGAAATTTGCTTAAGCAAAATTTGAGTTAAGCGGGCGTTGGTATGTGTCCAAATATCAATAATCTGATTGTATCTCTCGTTATTGGTAATGAAACCCATATTGTAATTATTCATTACTTCTTCTACTTGTTGATAGCCTTCCTCAACCAAAGTATTTTTTTCTGCAGGGATAATAACATCATCAAGGTTGAAAGACAAGCCTCCTTTAAAAGCCATCATATAACCAAGATTTTTAATATCATCAAGGAACTTAGCAGTACGTGATGTTCCAGCTTTTTTCAAAACGTTTCCGATGATATCGCGTAATGATTTCTTGGTCAATACTTCATTGATATAGCCTACTTCTTCGGGTACAAATTCATTAAATAGAACTCGACCTACAGTCGTTTCAATTAATTTATCCTTACTAGGAAGCGTAGAATTTTCAAACCATCTCACTTTAATGATAGCATGCAAATCAGCTTTCTTTTCATTGTATGCAATTTTCACTTCCTCTGCGGAGTAAAAAATCATACCTTCTCCCTTAACTATTTTTTCAGGAGTTGAGCGGCGCATTTTGGTGATATAATAAAGTCCCAAAACCATGTCTTGTGAAGGAACTGTAATGGGAGCACCATTTGCGGGGTTTAAAATATTATGTGCAGCTAACATTAATAATTGAGCTTCTAGAATAGCTGCATTACCCAAAGGTAAATGAACCGCCATCTGGTCACCGTCAAAGTCAGCATTGAACGCAGTACACACTAAAGGGTGAAGCTGGATAGCCTTACCTTCGATGAGTTTTGGCTGGAATGCTTGTATACCTAATCTGTGTAGAGTAGGGGCACGGTTTAACAATACAGGATGTCCTTTTAGGATGTTTTCCAGAATATCCCAAATAACAGGTTCTTTTCTGTCAACAATTTTTTTAGCAGATTTAACTGTTTTTACAATACCTCTTTCAATTAACTTGCGAATTACAAAAGGTTTGTATAATTCAGCTGCCATATCCTTAGGCAAACCACATTCATGAAGTTTTAATTCAGGTCCAACGACAATTACCGAACGGGCTGAGTAGTCTACACGTTTACCCAAAAGGTTTTGACGAAACCTACCTTGTTTTCCTTTTAAGCTATCGCTTAATGATTTAAGAGGGCGGTTTGCTTCAGTTTTTACAGCACTTGATTTTCTTGAATTATCGAATAATGAATCAACGGCTTCTTGCAGCATACGTTTTTCATTACGTAAAATAACATCAGGAGCTTTAATTTCAATCAATCGTTTTAAACGGTTGTTGCGAATAATAACCCTGCGATAAAGATCATTTAGGTCAGATGTTGCAAACCTACCACCATCAAGGGGTACAAGAGGTCTTAATTCAGGTGGAATTACAGGTACCACCTTGGTAATCATCCATTCAGCCTTGTTTACATTTTTTGATTCACGGAAAGCTTCAACTACCTGCAAACGTTTTAGTGCATCGTTTTTACGTTGTTGAGACGTTTCGGTGTTAGCTTTATGGCGTAAATCGAAAGACAATGAGTCTAATTCAATTCTCTCTAGTAATAAATATAAGGCTTCACCACCCATGCGGGCAATAAACTTATTAGGATCTTTATCATCTAAAAGTTGATTTTCCTTAGGAAGACTATCTAGAATTGCAAGGTATTCTTCTTCGGTAAGTAAATCGAAAGAATTAATACCATCAGGTTTTTTAATACCTGGATTAACTACAATGTAACGTTCGTAATAAATTATAGAATCTAGTTTTTTTGATGGAATACCTAGCAAATAACCAATTTTATTCGGATTTGATCTGAAGTACCAAATATGAGCCACAGGAACAACTAAAGAAATATGTCCCATTCTTTCGCGGCGTACCTTTTTTTCAGTTACTTCAACCCCGCATCGGTCACAAACAATACCTTTGTAGCGAATACGCTTGTATTTACCGCAATGACATTCATAATCTTTCACAGGACCAAATATTCTTTCACAAAACAAACCATCCCGTTCAGGTTTATATGTCCTATAGTTGATTGTTTCAGGCTTTAACACTTCACCGCTAGAGCGCTCAAGTATTTCTTCAGGAGAAGCCAATCCTATGGTGATTTTTGTAAAGCTGCTTTTTGTTTTATTATCTTTTCTGAATGACATATCAATTTTTTTAAGTGTTAATGGATGGGACTATACATCCCATCCATAAATCATTAAACCAAGTTAATACTTAATCCCAAACCACGTAATTCATGTAATAATACATTCAGTGATTCTGGAATACCGGGGCTAGGCATTGGCTCACCCTTAACGATTGATTCGTAAGCTTTAGCTCTACCTGCAACATCATCTGATTTGATGGTGAGTATTTCCTGAAGAATATTGGAAGCACCGAAAGCTTCGAGTGCCCAAACCTCCATTTCACCAAAACGTTGACCCCCAAATTGAGCCTTACCGCCTAATGGCTGTTGTGTGATCAGAGAGTATGGACCAATGGAACGAGCATGCATCTTATCATCAACCATGTGACCAAGTTTCATCATGTATATGATTCCTACGGTTGCAGGTTGGTCAAATTTATCGCCTGTATTACCATCAATCAAGTAAGTTTTCCCAAATTTAGGTACGCCTGCTTTTTCGGTATATTCAGTTATTTGTTCTAGCGTGGCTCCATCGAAAATAGGGGTAGCAAATTTTACTCCTAGTTTTTCTCCTGCCCAAGCTAATACGGTTTCGTAAATCTGTCCAAGGTTCATACGCGAAGGTACACCCAATGGGTTCAGAACTATATCTACAGGAGTACCATCGTCTAAGAAAGGCATATCTTCATCGCGGACAATTCTGGCAACAATACCTTTATTACCATGTCGACCGGCCATTTTATCACCTACCTTAATTTTACGTTTTTTTGCGATATATACCTTAGCTAATTTCACTATACCTGCAGGTAGTTCATCTCCAATAGTGAGGTTATATTTCTTACGTTTAAAAACACCATCTATGTCCTTAAATTTTAACAGATAATTATTAAATAATTCTTTTATCAAATCATTTTTATCTTTATCTGTTGTCCATTTATTAGGATTGATATTCATGAAATCAAGATCCTGTAAAGATTTTTGAGTGAATTTGGCTCCTTTTGCTATGATGTCTTTGTTGTAATAATCTTTAACACCTTGTGAGGTTTTGCCATTTACCAAAGTAAACAGTTTTTCAGCCATTTGCTCGTTTATCGCTGTTAATTGAAGAGTAAATTCTTCGTCAATTTTGGCCAGGATATTTTTTTCGTTAACCCTTGTTTTCTTTAAATCTTTAACAGTTTTGGAGAAAAGAACTTTATTAATTACTACACCTTCAAGTGAAGGAGAAGCCTTTAATGAAGCGTCTTTTACATCACCTGCTTTGTCACCAAAGATAGCTCTCAATAGTTTTTCTTCTGGAGAAGGATCTGATTCCCCTTTTGGTGTAATTTTACCTATTAGGATATCACCAGGTTGAACATGAGCACCTACTCGAATAAGTCCGTTTTCATCCAAATTTTTAGTAGCTTCTTCACTTACATTAGGTATGTCAGCAGTTAGTTCTTCTAAACCTCTTTTGGTGTCTCTAACTTCAAGCATATACTCATCTATATGAATAGACGTAAATATATCCTCTCTAACAACTCTTTCCGAAAGAACAATAGCATCCTCAAAGTTATAACCCTTCCAAGGCATAAACGCAACTTTCAGGTTTCTACCTAAAGCCAATTCTCCTTTTTGAGTTGAATATCCTTCAGAAATAATTTGTCCTTTAACAATTTTATCACCTTTTTTAACAAAAGGACGCATGTTTAAGCAAGTGCTTTGATTGGTTTTTTGGAATTTAGGAACCGGATATTTTTTTACAGGTTCGTTGAAGCTTAGGAATTTTTGTTCCTCATTCATTTCATAACGAATGGTTATTTCGCGGGCATCAACAGATTCTACAGTACCATTTCCTTCAGCAAGAATAAGTAAACGAGAGTCATTTACCACCTGATGTTCAATACCAGTACCAACAATAGGTGCTTCAGGTACTAAAAGTGGAACAGCCTGACGCATCATGTTTGATCCCATAAGGGCACGGTTTGCATCATCATGTTCAAGGAAAGGAATTAAAGATGCAGCTATAGAGGCAATCTGATTAGGTGCAACGTCCATCAGGTTAACATTTTCAGCAGGTTCATTAGGGAAATCACCATTGAATCTAGATTTTACTCTACTTTCAGTGAATGCTCCATCGTCTTGAATCTGAGCGTTAGCCTGTGCTATTACTTTTTCTTCTTCTTCTTCAGCGCTTAAGTATATAATTCCTTTATCAGTTAAATCTACTTTCCCTGTTTCTACTTTCCTGTAAGGGGTTTCGATAAAACCTAATGGATTAATTTTAGAGTACACGCAAAGAGAAGAGATCAGACCAATATTAGGACCTTCAGGGGTTTCGATAGGACAAAGTCTACCATAATGGGTAAAGTGAACGTCACGAACCTCAAAACCTGCTCTATCACGAGAAAGACCTCCCGGACCTAAAGCCGATACTCTTCGTTTATGGGTCATTTCCGATAGCGGATTGGTTTGATCCATAAACTGAGAAAGCTGGTTGGTACCAAAGAATGAGTTTATAACCGAAGAAAGAGTTTTTGCATTGATAAGATCGATAGGAGTAAATACCTCATTGTCCCTAACATTCATTCTTTCTCTTATGGTTCTTGCCATACGGGCTAAGCCAACACCAAATTGATTAGCAAGTTGTTCACCTACTGTTCTTACCCTACGATTGCTTAAGTGGTCAATATCGTCAACATCAGTTTTCGAATTGATCAGTTCAATAAGGTATTTGATGATACTAATAATATCTTCTTTAGTTAAAACCTTAGTTTCTGCAGCGATATTAAGTCCCAATTTTTTATTGATTCTGTAACGTCCAACATCCCCAAGATCGTATCGTTTGTCAGAGAAAAACAATTTATCGATAACGTCTCTAGCGGTAGATTCATCGGGT
The DNA here is from genome assembly GCA_020049015.1 of Bacteroidota bacterium. Classification (GTDB taxonomy): domain Bacteria; phylum Bacteroidota; class Bacteroidia; order Bacteroidales; family DTGW01; genus JAIFLP01. Next base: position 23,072 of record JAIFLP010000101.1, read on the forward strand.
GGTTCAGAATTTCTTAATTGTCGGTATATATGTAATACAGCTTCTTTCTCTGAGTTACAGGGGTCTTTATGAAGCGTATTATAAATAATTTCATAATCAGAATGGTTGTGGTTTTCTTTATGAAGCAGGATGGTATTAACACCTGAATCGATAATTAGATCCACATGATCATTTTCAAGTACTGTTTCTCGATCGATAAGTACTTCGTTTCTTTCGATAGAAACAACTTCACCGGTATCTTCATCCACGAAGTCCTCAATCCATGATTTAAGAACCCTAGCAGCTAATTTGCGACCGACTAATTTCTTCAGTGCAGTTTTAGAAACCTTAATTTCATCAGCAAGGTCGAAAATTTCGAGGATATTTTTATCATTTTCGTAGCCAATAGCTCTTAACAAAGTTGTTACTGGAAGTTTTTTCTTACGGTCGATATAGGCATACATAACATTGTTAATGTCTGTAGCAAATTCTATCCATGATCCTTTGAAAGGAATAATTCGGGCTGAATAGAGTTTGGTTCCATTGGTATGTATGCTTTGACCGAAGAATACGCCTGGAGAGCGGTGTAATTGGGAAACGATAACACGTTCTGCACCATTAATTACAAAGGTACCCCTTGGGGTCATGTAAGGAATAACACCGAGGTAAACATCTTGAATAATTGTTTCAAAATCTTCGTGCTCCGGATCGGTGCAATAAAGTTTTAGTTTTGCTTTTAGCGGTACGCTAAAAGTTAATCCCCTAGCGATGCACTCTTCGATAGAATATCTTGGAGGATCAACATAATAATCCAGGAATTCTAACACGAAGTTATTCCTGGTATCCGAAATAGGGAAATTTTCGGAAAATACTTTATACAAACCTTCTGTTCTCCTGTTTTCGGGATTAGTTTCCAATTGAAAGAAATCAGTGAACGACTTCAATTGGATTTCGAGGAAGTCAGGATATTCAAGTTGGTTTTTAGTAGATGCGAAACTTATTCGCTGATTTTTTATTGAAGCCATGAAAGCAATTAATTAGTTGAACTTAACAAAACGACAAACAAGGATAAGGGTACCCTGTTATACAGTTACCCTTATCCTAAAACAAATTTTGTTTGCGCTGATTATTTAAGTTCAACTTCAGCTCCTGCTTCTTCTAACTTAGCTTTTAATGATTCAGCTTCTTCTTTAGACACACCTTCTTTGATAGGTTTTGGGCAAGCATCTACAAGTTCTTTAGCTTCTTTTAAGCCAAGACCTGTTAAGTCTTTTACAACTTTAACAACTTGTAATTTAGCTGCACCAGCATTTTTCATAACAACATCAAATGTGGTTTTTTCAGGTGCAGCAGCGCCAGCACCGGCACCAGCAGCAGGACCAGCAACTGCAACAGCTGCAGCAGCAGGTTCAATACCATATTCATCTTTAAGAATTTTTGCAAGTTCATTTACTTCTTTTACAGACAAGCTCACTAATTGTTCTGCAAACGCCTTTAAATCTGCCATTTCAAATAATTTTAAAAGGTTATTTTAATACTAATATTTATTCTTTTTTTTCTGATAAAGTTTTAACAATTCCAGCAAGTTTATTGCCACCCGATTGTAATTGGGAAACAACTGTTTTTGCAGGAGATTGTAACAGTGCTATAATATCGCCAATCAACTCATCTTTTGATTTCAGACTAGCTAAAGCTTCAACCTGATCGCCAATGTATACAGATTCCTCAACGAAAGCTGCTTTAACAATGGGTTTGTCTTTGGTTTTTCTGATTTCTTGGATAAGACGTGCCGGAGAATTAGCTATTTCGGTAAGCATTAAAGAAGTACTTTGTGTTAACACTGGGTACAATTCTTCATAGTTACCATCAAGCTTTTCTAAAGCCTTGCGTAAGAGTGTATTCTTAGTAACAATCAATTTGATATTACCATCGAAGCATTTCCTTCTTAATTTACTGGTATCATCTGCATTTAATGCTGATATATCAGTAATATAGAAGTGTTTACTACCTTTAAGTTGCGTAACTAAATGGTCAATTATCGCGTTTTTTTCTTCTAACTTCATAATTCACTTATTATCGATTTAATTACTCAACCATAGTTTTGGTGTCAATTCTTAAGCCTGGGCTCATGGTAGTAGAAAGATAAACACTTTTTACGTAAGTACCTTTAGAGGCAGAAGGCTTTAACTTCAGGATTGTATTGATAAATTCCCTGGTATTTTCTGAAATCATATCTGAAGAGAAAGAAATTTTTCCTACAGAGCTGTGAACGATACCAAATTTATCAACCTTGAAATCAATTTTACCCGCTTTTACTTCTTTAACAGCATTTCCAATATCCATAGTAACAGTACCGCTTTTAGGATTGGGCATTAAACCACGGGGACCAAGCACCCTACCGAGAGGGCCAAGTTTTCCCATAACAGAAGGCATAGTGATAATAACATCAATATCCGTCCATCCACCCTTAATTTTCTCGATGTATTCATCGAGGCCTACAAAATCAGCGCCTGCTGCTTTTGCTTCGGCTTCTTTTTCAGGGCTGCACAATACTAAAACCCTAACCTGCTTACCTGTCCCATTGGGAAGTGTCACAACGCCACGAACCATTTGATTGGCTTTTCTGGGGTCAACACCCAAACGAACGTCCACATCAACTGATGCATCAAATTTTGTAAAAGTTACCTCTTTCAAAAGTGATGCTGCTTCATTCAATGTGTAAGCTTTCTCGGGATCAACTTTCGAGTTGGCCAATTTTCTGTTTTTTGTTAATTTACTCATTTTGTATAAGCAGAATTTTAATGATTAAAACTGGGGGGCTTCACCCGTAACGGATATGCCCATACTTCTGGCTGTTCCTGCAACCATACTGGCAGCAGATTTCAACGTAAAACAATTAAGGTCGCTCATTTTATCTTGAGCAATTTGCGTAACCTGATCCCAGGTAACAGCGCCTACTTTGTTTCTGTTGGGTTCAGCCGAACCACCTTTAACTTTAGATGCTTCAATAAGTTGTACGGGCACGGGTGGAGTTTTTGTAATAAAATCAAACGATTTATCAGAATAAACCGTGATAATTACAGGGATAACTTTTCCTGCCTTATCTTGGGTTCTTGCATTGAATTGTTTGCAAAACTCCATGATATTTACACCTTTAGAACCTAAAGCCGGACCTACGGGAGGTGAAGGGTTCGCTGCACCACCTTTAATTTGTAATTTAATTTGTCCTGAGACTTCTTTTGCCATATTACATCTATTTAAGCGGCATTTTTATTGGTCAGGAAGCATTTAAAATGTTGACTTCTAAAAATACCGGCGGTTTCTATTATTCTTTTTCTACTTGCATAAAGCTTAACTCAAGTGGTGTTTTTCTACCGAAAATTTTAACCATAACTTTGAGTTTCTTTTTCTCTTCATTTATTTCTTCTATCACACCAGAAAAACCATTGAATGGTCCGTCAATTACTTTAACGGGTTCTGCTATGATAAACGGAGTGAGCATTTCTTCACCTTTATCGGCCAGTTCATCCACTTTGCCAAGTAATCGGTTTATTTCTGATTGTCGTAACGGTGTAGGCTCATTACCTTTTGAACCTAAAAATCCAATTACATTAGGTATGTTTTTGAGCATGTGAGGTATTTCCCCAATCAATGCTGCTTCAACCAAAACATAGCCCGGAAAAAATATCCGTTCTTTGCTGATTTTTTTACCATTTCGAACCTGATATATCTTTTCAGTAGGTATCAGCACTTGGGCGATATACTCTTCCAATTTTTGGCTCTTTACCTCGAAATCGATGTACTCTTTTACTTTTTTTTCTTTTCCACCAATAGCCCGGACAACATACCATTTTTTTTCCAATTCTGCCATTTTAGCTTATAATATTAAACTATACTATACAACAACTTAATAAGCTGCTCGAAAGAAAAATCCATTGCAAAAATCAGCAGTGAAAATATCACAGAAGCAATCATAACAACCATTGCGCTACTTTGCAGTTCAGACCAAGTAGGCCATGATACTTTGTGTAGCAGTTCGTTATATGTTTCTTTAAAATAATTAACTATTTTCATATAAATTTTAAATTGCACGGGAGGAGCGACTCGAACGCCCGACACTCGGTTTTGGAGACCGATGCTCTACCAACTGAGCTACACCCGTATTTATAAACACTTAAATGAGGAGCATGAATCCATGCCCTCATTTAATGTATTTATTAATCAATTGTATTAATCCATAATTTCAATTACCTGACCAGCACCAACGGTTCTGCCACCTTCGCGAATCGCGAAACGAAGACCTTTGTTGATTGCAACAGGATAAATAAGTTTCACAGTGATGGTTACGTTATCACCAGGCATTACCATTTCACGACCTTCAGGTAACTGAATTTCTCCAGTAACGTCTAATGTACGTAAGTAGAACTGTGGTCTGTAGTTATTGTGGAAAGGAGTGTGGCGACCGCCTTCTTCTTTCTTCAACACGTAAACTTCAGCTTTAAATGTTGTGTGAGGAGTTATACTACCTGGTTTGGCAATTACCATACCTCTTTTGATATCTTCCTTATCAACACCACGTAATAATAAACCTACGTTATCACCAGCTTCACCTGTATCTAAAATTTTACGGAACATTTCAACACCTGTAACAACAGCTTTTTTGTCTTGTCCTAAACCTATGATTTGAATTTCTTCACTTGTTTTTACAACACCTGTTTCAATTCTACCTGTAGCTACTGTACCACGACCTGTAATAGAGAATACATCTTCAACAGGCATTAAGAATGGTTTTTCAACTTCACGAGGAGGAATTGGAATAAATGTATCAACAGCTTCCATCAGTTCCATGATTTTAGGTTCCCATTTAGCGTCACCATTAAGACCACCTAGAGCAGAACCACGAATAACAGGAGCTTTATCTCCATCAAAACCGTAGAATGTCAATAATTCACGTACTTCCATTTCAACTAGGTCAAGCATTTCTGCATCTTCAACCAAGTCAACTTTGTTCATGAAAACAACAATCTTAGGAACGTTTACCTGACGAGCTAATAGGATGTGTTCTCTGGTTTGAGGCATAGGACCATCGGTAGCAGCAACTACAATGATTGCGCCGTCCATCTGTGCAGCACCAGTAACCATGTTTTTAACATAGTCAGCGTGACCAGGACAGTCAACGTGAGCATAGTGACGATTTGCTGTTGAGTATTCAACATGCGCAGTATTGATAGTAATACCTCTTTCTTTTTCTTCAGGAGCGTTATCGATTGAATCGAAAGAACGTATTTCTGAAAGACCTGCTTTTGCAAGAACAGTAGTGATAGCCGCGGTTAATGTAGTTTTACCGTGGTCAACGTGACCGATAGTCCCGATATTTACGTGAGGTTTCGATCTGTCAAATTTTTCTTTAGCCATAATTCAGATATGTTTTATTTGATAAATATTTATTTTAAAATTATTAACACTTTAAAGTCTAAAGAGAGCCAATGATGGGAATTGAACCCATGACCCCTTCCTTACCAAGGAAGTGCTCTACCTCTGAGCTACATCGGCTTGCTAAAGCCTTTTGTACCTTTGCTTTTCCAATTCTCAAAGGGGACGCAGAAGGATCTCAAAAGCCCTCTAATCTTTTTCGTATAAGAGCGGGAGACGAGACTCGAACCCGCGACCCTGACCTTGGAAGGGTCATGCTCTACCAACTGAGCTACTCCCGCGTGATATATTGAGCCATAGTGGGGAAAGGAGGATTCGAACCTCCGAAGTCATAAGACAACAGATTTACAGTCTGCCCCAGTTGGCCGCTTTGGTATTTCCCCATAACCAACATATCATCACAAATACCGCACTTATACTAAAAGTTTAAGCAACATGAGCCGAAGAAGGGACTCGAACCCCCGACCAGCTGATTACAAATCAGCTGCTCTACCAGCTGAGCTACTTCGGCAATAATCAAAGAACGAATACCGAAAAATTTCGGACTGCAAATGTAGAGTTTTTTATTAATTAAACAACAAAAATTAACTTTTTTTTAGTATTTAAGGTTATTTCCCTTTAAGTTTTTCTTTGTGTTTCTCTAATTGCTTTTTCAAAGCATCAATGGCATCGTCGACTGCTTCTTCAAAACTCTTAGCATTTTTTTTCGCAAAGTTGTCAGAACCAGGCACTTCTAGTCTTATTTCCGCCAATTTATTTTCGGCTTTTTCATCTTTTTCTAATTTTAAGGTTACCTCAGCGCCTATGATACCTTCATAAAACTGAGACACTTTCTCTATTTTTTTATTGATGAACTCAATAAGTTTTTTGTCTGCATCAAAATGCACCGAATTGATTTTTATCTTCATTGCTTTATATTTTATTTCATTTATTCTATTCCCTTGGATGGGCTTTTGTATATGTGTCTTTTAATTTCTCAAATGTGTTATGGGTGTAAACTTGAGTTGCAGATAAATTAGCATGTCCCAAAATTTCTTTAATTGCGTTTAAATCAGCGCCTTTGTTTAACATGTGTGTAGCAAAACTATGTCTTAAAACATGAGGGCTTTTCTGATCCAGTGTGGTCACCATACCTATATATTTTACTACCAATGTGTGAACTTCTTTAGGATAAAGCTTTTTACCTTTTATTCCAACAAAAAAATTAGCAGTTTTATTATACAGAAGATTTCTATCCTCAATATACTTTTTTAAAACGGCAACAAACGATGGATGAAAAGGAACTATGCGTTCTTTATTTCTTTTACCCAGTATTTTCACTTGCGCTGCATAGAAATCGATATCCTCATCCTTTATGTTTATAAGCTCAGATAATCGAATGCCTGTGCGGTAAAAGAATTCTATAATCAAGCGGTTCCTTTGTGCCATAAACCCACTTCCAAAATCCAAATCTTCAAAGAGCGTTGTTAACGATTTTTCTTCAACAAATGCAGGTAGCCTTTTTTTAGTTTTCGGGGCTGTAACTTTATCTAAGGGATTATATTCCAAGTGACCTTCCCTTATAAGGAATTTAAAGTAACTTTTTAGAGTCGAAAGCTTCCGGTTTACAGATCTTTCAGTTATCAATCCATCCATTAACTCTGAAATCCAAGACCTGACATGGCGGTGTGTTATCTCATTTTCTGATTGTAAACCGGTTGTGCCCGATAAAAAACCGTAAAATTGCCGCAAATCAGTTTCATACGAGATTATCGTATGGGATGAGTACCGTTTTTGATACTTCAGGTAGTCAATGAAACTAATGTTATACCCCAGCATCCCTTAAACAGTGCAACTATTCTTCGTTTGCCTGTAATTGCTGAACGTATATGGCTTTTAACTTAGCTTGTCTTAAACGAATTGATGGCTTTGTGAATGCCTGTCTGTCACGCAATTCCTTTACAGTCCCTGTTTTTTCAAATTTTCTTTTGAATTTTTTAAGGGAGCGTTCTAAATTTTCGCCTTCTTTAATTGGTACAATAATCATAATCCCATTTTTTTTGTGAGCCGCAAATTTATAATTTTTGTTTATAATTATATGTTTTTTTAATTAATATTTTACAATTATTGTTATTAATGAACAGAAAAATAGCAATAAAATTGCGTAAAAGGGGATATAACAAGCTTTCTAATACTTAAAAGTTTAAATAGGGCTTTATTTTCAAGGCCAAATCTTCTGAGATGATGTTGTTACTTATAAGCTCATTCAAACTATTTATTTTCCCGTTGTATTTTTTGAATTTCAAAATATCTCCGGCTATGTTTTTTCTTAGGTAGGGATGGTTTATAAGTGTTTTGTAATCGGCATCATTTATATTTATCTTTTTTAGCCGTGTTGTATCACATGTTGTATAGGATTGAACTTGCTTCAATAAGCTCGAGTCAATACCATAGACTTCTGATAATTGTGCTGTACTATACCAACCTCCAAGTTTGCGTCCGTACTTTATAATTCTGGAAGCAATAATAGGTCCAATCCCTTTTAAAAGTGTTAAATCAGCTGAATCGGCATGATTTAAATCCAAAATAGGAATCACTTTCTCCTCCCTTTGCTTTTTGGCATAAAAAGGTTTCTTGCTTATGAATTCATTTTTTGTAGTCTTATTTCGATACTTTAGTTTTGGTTTTTTTGGATACACCGCTTGTAATTCCTCTTTTTTATTAAGAGCTTTTAGTAAATTAGGATCTATACTATTGGCAGGAGGATTTAAGTATTCATAAATGTATGGAAAAGCCAAGCTAATGAGGATGATAAATACCAATACCAGACTGCCGCGGAACTCTGATTGTCTTATCCCCCATGGGTTATGTATTAAATTTTTAAAATTCATTTTCTTAATGGTTTAGGGGTATTTTAAAAGGGGTAGCCGATACCAAAATTATAGCCAAAGTCGTCGGGTTTGTATTTTGTTGGATTTAACTTCCAACGCTGGTTTTCGGGCAACGCTGGATCACGAAGTTTGATACCTACATCGAATCTGAAAATGAAGAAAGAGAAATCGACTCTCAGCCCTGAACCATAGTTGATGGCTATTTCTTTATAGAAGCGGTTAGGGTAAAAAATGTGATCATCGAATCTGCTCTTTACTGACCAAATATTTCCTGCATCTACGAATAATGCGGCAGCAAAGTTGTTTATTATTTTGAAACGATATTCTATATTGGCTTCTAATTTGATATCGGCTGTTTTAATAGGGAAACCTGTGGTTTTGGTTGTGTCAGAGCCGGGTCCTAAATCTCGGATTTGCCATGCTCGCATACCATTTGCTCCTCCTGAAAAATATCGTTTTTCAAAAGGCATTGCACGGGAATTTCCGTATGGTAATGCCCAGCCGCCAAAGATGCGGTAAGCAATATGATCGGTGCGGTTTACTGGTCGATAGAATCTTACGTCAATATCGCTTTTTACATACTGAGCAAATTCTAAATTAAATAATTCATAGGCTCCATTAGTATTTACTTGTTTGTCTGTTAGGTTGTATATACCCCGCAGAATATTGCCTGCTAATTCCCCTCCAATTCTGAAATACATAGATGGATTATTTTGTGAAGGATTATTGCTGTTGTATATAAATGACATACTAGAGGCTGTTACTATATGGTTATAGTAAATAAACTGATAATAACTATTATTAAAAAAATCGGTTGTTTTAGGTAATTGCACAAAAGTTAATTCAAAAGGATTAACAAAAAAATTGGTATAAGTATTTCCTTTCCAGTTGTAACCGAAGTTTGTATTAATCATGGTGTATATATAGTCAGGCCTAGCTTGATAATTATAAGCTAGTTGTATGTTGGTTTTGGGATTATACTTTTTAACAAAATTTATTTGAGAGAATGGCAGTAATAATTGCGGGATACTGAGTGATAGTTCCGAACCAAAAGCGGTAGTGTTATAAATTGTAGGATCATCTTTTTTTCTGAGAGTTTCAAAAGCTCCCCGCACTTTAAATTCTAGTATTTGTGCTCTTTTAAAGAGGTTTTTATGTTGATACGAAGTGTTAAATGCAATTCCCAAATGACCTGTATTATTGGTTCCTTCAATTTGAGCTTGATATGATTGTCGGTTATAAGCCGAAAGTGAAATATGAGCATCTAACTGGTAATGACAATCTGTGCTATCATTTAAAGGAACTTCGGTATAAACTATTTGTACTGTTTTGAAATTTCTAAGCGAGTTTATTTTTTGCAATGTATGTTCAGTTTCACTTGATTTGTATTGGTGTCCGGGAAGGATGTAAACGGATTGTGTTAGCGTGCGGGGTGTATATTTATTATTACCATTACTGATGATATAAATATCGTCATGCAGGAGGGTATCAGTGTAAGCCGGTTTTAAATTGTCGGCTTGAGATATATAATCAGGATAGATATAAACATTTCGAATGGAATATCTTTTATGATTTTCCGAGCTAATTCTGTTTGCAGAATCAACTTGCAAATGTTTAGTAAAACCGATGGTAAGATTTACTTTATAATTTCCAATACTGGTATCTGCCTCATAGTAAATAAATTCTTTATTAAAAAAATAAAACCCTAAATTCTTAATCAATCCTTCTAGTCTTTCTCTTTCCAGTTGCAATAAATCCAGATCAAATCGTTGACCTCTATGAATTAATCGAGCCGATGTATCAGGAAGGATATGGTGCATCAGGAGGCTATCATCGAATTTATATTCTATATTGTTTATAAAATATGGTTTACCGGTTGTGATTTGGTAAGAAGTATAGGATTTTTTATTTTTGAAAACGCTAGTATCAGAAACAACAGGATAAAAATATCCTTTATTATTAAGAAAAACATACATCTGATTACGAGTTCTTCTTACTTCCCCTTCATCATAAATTACGGGTTCTTCCCCAATTTTTCTAAGCCATTTGTTTATTTTGGAACTACTTTTTTCATTCGATTGATTAAATAGCCAAAGGTGAAAACGGCCGCCCAATATTTTTTTATTGGGTTTTTGTTTCAGTATTCGCTGCAATTCGTAAATCTGAATGGCGCTGTTATCGCAATAAATGCTATTTTTCTCAACTAAATATTTCCCATCGGGTATTTTTTTAGTTGGGTTGCAAGCAATTAAAAACAATATTGTAGAACCGTACAGGAATCGCTGCAAATATTTGTATACGTGTATTGTTGATAGCAAATTATTGATTTTACCACAAAGATAATAGAAAATGTTTTATAAAGTTCCGGAATATTACTTTTAGGGTATATTTGCATGAAAATAGCAGTATGAAAATCAGCAAAAATGAGATCAAATATATCAGACAACTGCATCAGAAGAAATATCGTGATGAGCGAGGGGTATTTATGGCTCAGGGTGAAAAGTTGGTGAAGGAGTGCATACAATTTCAGAAGGGATTAGAGTATTTGGTGGCAGGTGAAGAATGGATAAAAGAGCAAGGGCGGTATTTTGTAAATAATAATAAATTGCTGGTGAAAGAAGCCAGTTTTTTGGAGATGCAGCAAATTACTACTTTAACTACGCCGCCAGAAGTGTTGTTGGTGATGAAGAAATTGTTACCTCCTCAAGATTTAAATCCAGAAAAGGGTAAATGGTCTTTATTATTGGATGGGATAAAGGATCCGGGTAATATGGGTACAATATTGCGTTTGGCCGATTGGTTTGGGATTACCAGTGTTTTTTGTACTTTAGGGACAGTTGAATTGTATAATCCAAAGGTAATACAAGCCAGTATGGGTGCATTTTTGAGAGTTAATGTGAGTTATATCGAAAATGATTGGCTTGAAAATATGAAAAGGCTAGGCTTTGATTTGGCAGGTGCTGATTTGGAAGGAAAAAATATTTATGAAGAAGATTTTAGGGGAGGGGGAATTTTGGTATTGGGAAACGAAGCCCATGGATTATCAATGGGCTTGGAGGCTTTGTTAAATAAAAAAATAACGATTCCCAGTTTTGGAAAGCGTAAGACTAGTGAATCATTGAATGTAGCGATGGCTACAGCAGTAATATGCGGGGAAATAAGCAGACAGATGATGAATTATTCGAAGTGAAAAGATACCATTACGATTTTCGATGTAAGTTTATCAAACGATCTGGCATACTGCTCATTAAAGGGCGCAGGTTCATGTACTAAAACGTCATTAAAACCAAGACACAATTTTATTTCGTAGGCAAATTTAAAATATTGCATATAATTGTCGACACCGAAGCCTGCTTCTAAATAAAAATCCAAAGGTTTAAGTCTTACATATACTTCACTCTCCTCGTTATAGTCTTTTCGGGCAGCGAGATCGTATTTGGCGCTTAATCCGGCAATAAAGTAGGGGGCAAAATTATTAACGCGTTTGGCTCGGTATTTAAAGAGGAAAGGCAGGTCTATAAAATTTGATTCAATGCGCATTTTCGAAGCCAGTTGATTGCCTTTGTAAAATGATAGGCTGCGCTGCCCAAAATTAATCCCGGGCATGCAACGGAGGTTGAAATACTTGCCCAAGCGCAAATCGGAGATAACATTTACTTGAAATCCGGGTTCCATGATGGCAACATCGCCAAAAAGGGTGTCGTTGTTGGCAAAATCGATGGAGCGCCTAAAGCTGAAATCCATTCCATTTAAACCGAGAGAAAATCCGAAATGCAAGCGTCTATCGTCATGAGTAGGATCGTTCATCACTTTGGGTTTCTGACCAGATGCTTCATAGTTGAATGTAAGGGCAGATAAGAATATTATGATATTAATTTTCAGCAAGTGCATATAGGCAAAACGCATTTGAGGCGAAAATAGTATTTAATTTGCACATTCAAGTCTATTTTGTACAAAAATAAGCAGAACAAATACCTCCGCTGTATTTTTTTTGTTGAATTGGTTGAAACCCACAAGAGATAAGGATATTTATAAATTCTTCATCTTGTGGAAACTGCAAAACAGAAGCGGGTAAGTAGGTATATGCTTCTGCATCTTTGGATAAAGTTTTTCCTAAAAAAGGCAGGATAGACTTAAAGTAAAACAGGTAGAGTTGTTTTAGGGGGAAGAAATGGGGTTTAGAAAATTCGAGAATGAGTACTTTTCCGTTTGGTTTTAAAACACGAAACATTTCAATGAGTCCTTTTTGAAGGTTTTCAAAATTCCTCACCCCAAACGCAACGGTAATGATATCGAAGCTGTGATCGGGAAAAGTCATATTTTCAGAGTCTCCTGTTTGCAATGAGATAATGTGTTGCTGCTTTTTTTTGTTGATTTTTACCCTGCCGTATTCGAGCATTTTTTCGGAGATATCTATACCCACAATTTTTTCGGGTTGAAGTTTCAGACAAGCCAAGGCCAAATCGCCTGTACCAGTTGCCACATCAAGAATTACAGGTTTTTTTTCGATGGATAGATTTGATAATATTTTTATGGCATTATATCTCCAGTAGGTATCAATATGTAAAGAAAGAAAGTGGTTTAAAAAATCATATTTTCCAGCAATATTGTCGAACATGCGGGAAACTTGAGATTTCTTATTATCAGAATCGGAATAAGGTTTTATTGACATGAATTTTTTGTGCAAAGATATAAAAAGAAAATGGATGGCTTGAACCATCCATTTCTAGAATTATTTTGCAACTGATTTTTCATGTATTTCATTTGCTCTACCTGAAGGATCTTCACTTTTCTGCCATTTTGGTACCCATTTAAGAACACTTTTTACAGCATCGATGTGCGGGTAGTATTTTTCGAATATACTACGGTAGTAGAAAGCCTCTTTAGTAGAGGGTGTATTATGAGGAAATCTTTTGGCAGCGGTTGCAAATTCAGCATCTGATACCATTTTTGTTGTATGGGCAACGATGGAATCAATCCAGTTGTATCCAACGCCATCGCTGAATTGTTCCTTTTGTCTCCAAAGAATTTCAGCAGGTAAATAGGGATCGTTTTTATCGTCAAAAGCTCTGCGCAGAATGTCTTTCTCCATTTTACCTGCGGCTTTGTTGGGTTGTTTTGATTCGGGATTAAAAGTCATAACAGCACCAACAAAATATCTATCTAAGAAAGGCACTCGTACTTCTAAGCCATGAGCCATGGTTGATTTATCGGCACGCAAACAGTCGGCTGTAGATAGGAGGCCAACTCGGCGGATGGTTTCTTTTTGGAATTCCTCAGCTGAAGGGGCATTATGGAAATATAAGTATCCACCAAATATTTCATCGGCACCTTCTCCGGATAGTACTACCTTGATTCCACTTTCGGTAATTGCCTTGGCCAAAAAGTACATAGGCGTTGAGGCGCGAATGGTAGTTACATCGTATGATTCGAGGTACCAAATAAGTTTTTCAACAATAGCTATGCCTTCTTCAACTGTAAAAGTGATTTCGTGGTGTTTGGTTCCAATAAATTCTGCAACTTTTCGGGCCGCTTTCATATCAGGAACATCGTGATTGAGGCCTACGGAGAAAGAATGTAGCTCTTGATTGGTTCCTCTCATTATGCGTTTGGTAATAGATGAAATAAGGCTAGAATCGAGACCACCTGACAATAATACACCTAGTGGCACATCGCTCATAAGGCGTTTTTTAGTAGCTAAGGTAAGAGCATCATTTAATTTTACTGTATTACCATCATCTACACCCTCGTTATAATCAAAATAGCGAGGTTTGTAATATCTTACCAAGCCTTTTTCGCTTGAATAATAATGTCCAGGAGGAAAAGCTTCGAAATGTTCGCATTGGTCGGCAATAGGTTTCATTTCGGAAGAAAAGTATAAGTTACCTGCTTTGTCTTTACCATAATATAGAGGTTTAACACCAATGGGATCGCGACCGGCTAAAAATTTATCACCATCAATTACAACAAAAGAGAAATCACCATCTAGGAAATTGCAAATTTCATCGCCAAATTCTTCATATAAATGTACAATTATTTCGCTGTCGCAGGTGGTTCTGAAATCATGACTAGGCAGCATGGCGCGCAGTTCAGCGTGGTTATAAATCTCACCATTGTGCACTACCCATGCATTATTGGTGCCCTGTATTGGTTGGCGACCCGTTTTTAAATCAATAATGGAGAGTCTTTCGTGTGAAAGGATATATCCATTTGGAGCTTGGTAGATTCCGTTTTCGTCTGGCCCCCTGTGGCTCATACGGGCTGATAACTGCTTTATTTCCTGCACATCCCGTTTACCTATAACTGCTAATATTCCGCACATAATATTTAAGTTTTAATATTTTTTGCAATAATAAATTGTAATCAATAATTTCTGATACAAAAATAATAGAAAAATATAAAAAATCAAAGAAAAATACGAAAATGTTATAAAAAAACTCAAAAAACAGCAAAAATGTATTAATTGTTGATAGAAAATAGATGATTTGATTTAAAATCATCTATTTAATTACAATTTGAATGTTATATATTTTTACTAAAACTATCATTTAATTAATAAAATGGTATCATAAAAGGGTAGATGGATGTTGAAAGTCAGGTATTTTTAAAACAACCTTATAGAAGTATAGGGGGACGGGGAAGAAAAATCGATATTTAGAAACCTTAGGCTTCAGATTTGAGGTTACAGTTTGATAGTTGTAAATATTGATATGTAAATTGAATATTATAAACGTTAGCACTTTTTAAGTGCAACTTTTATATTTTTATTTTTTGGTTTCAAAAATAATTGTAAATTTGTAACCATTGTGTAAGGTTAAGTAATTTGGTTATGAAAGAATATTTAACACTGTCTGAAGTAGCAGAATTTGTAGGTAAGAGTAAGGAAACTTTAAGAAGATGGGACAGGGAAGGTAAATTAACAGCTGTTCGTGAACCTATGAGTAATTATAGGGTTTATAAACGAGACCAAATTGAAATTTTTTTTAAAGAATTTACAAATTTCAAAATCCAAGCATCAGACCTTAACTATGTTGTACCAGAAAATAAATATACCGTATTGGAGTTATTTGCAGGCGCTGGAGGATTAGCTGTTGGTTTGGAAAAAGCAGGATTAAAATGTGTTGCCTTAAATGAAATTGATAAATGGGCTTGTGAAACATTGCGTACAAATCGTCCTAATTGGAAAGTTTTTGAAGGAGATATTAAGCTGTTTGATTTTTCAGCTTACCATAATAAAATAGATGTTGTAACTGGAGGTTTCCCATGTCAAGCATTTAGCTATGCTGGCAAAAAACTTGGCTTAAACGATGCACGAGGCACTTTATTTTATGAATTTGCAAGGGTAGTTAAAGAAGTTAATCCCCCTATATGTATTGGTGAGAATGTTAGAGGCTTATTAAGTCATGAAAATGGCAAAACATTACAAGGCATGATATCTATATTGGACGAAATTGGTTATAATGTTGTTCCATATCAAGTTTTAAAAGCCATAAACTATAATGTGCCTCAAAAGCGAGAACGGTTAATAATAGTGGGAATTAGAAAAGATATCAATACTAGATATGAATATCCTATTCCAAGTAAAAAAGTTTATAATCTTTATGATGCTCTGAAAAAGGGCGAACTATTTGATTGCAACGTTCCTTTTTCGGAAGGAGCAAAGTATCCTAATAGTAAGAAAAAAGTATTAGATTTAGTGCCTCAGAAGGGCTATTGGCGAGATTTACCCGTAGAAATACAGAAAGAATTTATGGGTCAAAGTTTTTATTTGGGGGGTGGCAAAACAGGAATGGCTCGCAGAATTGGATGGGATGAGCCTTGTTTAACTTTAACTTGTAGTCCTGCTCAAAAACAAACGGAAAGATGTCATCCAGAGGAGACACGTCCTTTTACAGTTAGAGAATATGCAAGAATCCAAACTTTCCCAGATGATTGGACTTTTTCGGGTTCTACAGCTCAACAATACAAACAAATAGGAAACGCTGTTCCTGTTAATTTAGGTAAAGAAGTAGGATTCTCAATCGTGAAATTTCTAAACAATTATTACCGTGAATTAAAAATGAAATAAGGGCGAGTACCTTATTTCGTTTGCCAATTCTTCACATCCCTTTTTAAAGAAGTCTTTAGTATTAAGGTTTGCAATACATTCATGCAGTGCAATAACCAATTGGTCATAGAAATTCGAAAAACCTGTAATTCTATGCCAAAAATCACGACCAATAAGAACAGGATGAATTTTATCGATTATTTTGTAATGCATACTTAATTCTGATTGCTCGCCATAAAGAACACCTACTATAAAGTCAGTATTGTTAATACCTATAAGTGCCTTATTCGTTCTAGCCAAATTTATTGTATCGGTAAATTTTTTAATTAAAGGGTTTACATCTTCTGAATTAATAGTATTGGGTCCTGATTTTAATTGACACCATTTTTTTCTACCATCAATCTGATCAACAAATTCAATATCCATTCCTTTTATCATAGAACCTTGAGCAATACCAAGTTCAACGAACATGTCCTGAATTCTAGTGCCAAATGAGGTATTAATGGAGGTTCCTAAAACTCTAGGATAAAACAATGCTTTTGCTACGCCTTCGGGACTATATTTATCATCCAATACCTTAGATAAATACTTTACAACTATTGGATTGATGTTATAAGATTTAAGTTTTGTATGGTTTTTAAGTGATGAGTTTATATGTTGCTGAAATATATTCTTTTCAAAATAGACTACAATAATTTTAATAAGTTCCTTTTCAGTCATTTTTATAAATTATGTATAAAGCCTATGAAATTTACTATTTCAAAGCTTCCGCTCCACTTACTACTTCCAAAATTTGATTGGTAATGGAAGCTTGACGTGCTTTGTTGTAGTTTAATGTCAAGTCTTTTATCAGATCCGATGCATTATCAGTTGCCTTATGCATAGCGGTCATTCTAGCACCTTGCTCTGAAGCATAGGAATCGCGTATAGCTTTGTATAACTGAATTTTAAGTGACTTAGGAATTAATTCTTCGATGATGTATTCTTTTGTTGGTTCAAAGATATAGTCTTTGTTGGCTTGTTTGTTATCGTTTTGTTTTGGAACCAAAGGCAGAAATTGTTCTCTGGTTACAATTTGAACGGCAGCATTTTTAAATTGATTGTAAACAATTTCAATGACATCATATTTTTTTTGAGCAAAAGCGGCCATCAACCATTCAGCCAGCTCTTTGGTTGCATCAAATGAAATATTATCAAGAATATGATTGTGTTGAGCAACCATAGGTAATTTCTTTGATTTGAAAAAATCACTGCCTTTTTTTCCAACTGCCAAGAAAGAAAGATTGCCTGAATCTAGAGCTGATTTATATTGACTTTGTGCGAGGGTGTAGGCAGATTTAATAACATTTGAATTAAATGCACCGCACATACCTCTATTCGAGGTTACCAATACAATTAAAATTTTATTTTTATCCTCATTGCGGGTGTATGGATTGCTCTCGCTGAGGTTGACCGTTTGACTTACGTTTGACATAATGTCTTGTAATTTAACAGCATAAGGGCGCATTTGTGTAATGGCATCCTGGGCTTTTTTAAGCTTGGCAGCAGATACCATTTTCATTGCGCTGGTTATTTGACGCGTAGTAATAACTGAAGCAATGCGAACCCTTATTTCTTTTAAATTGGCCATAAATAAAGCGTATCTTAATTATATTTTTTCGACAAATCCAAAGCTGTTTTTTCAAGTACAGATGTTTCTTTTTCGCTGATATTACCTGCTTTAAGAGAATCTAAAACATCTCTGTGTTTCATTTCCATATACTCTAAAAAATCACTTTCAAATTCTTTAATTTTGATTTTGGGAATATCTTTCAATAAGCCTTTAACACCGCAATAAATGAGAGCAACTTGTTTTTCAACGGGCATGGTTTGGTGCAGACCTTGTTTTAATATCTCCACGTTTTTGGAACCCTTATCTAATACTGATAATGTAGCAGCATCTAAGTCGGATCCAAATTTTGAAAATGCTTCTAGTTCTCTATATTGAGCTTGGTCAAGTTTTAAAGTACCTGCAATTTTCTTCATTGATTTAATCTGTGCGTTACCACCAACACGTGATACTGATATACCAACATT
>JAIFLP010000193.1 GCA_020049015.1 Bacteroidota bacterium
TAAAACTAAAAAGAGTATTTTTCAAGAAAAACATCTAAGTTGAGAAGATCATTAAACCTTTCCTCTAAAACATTTCTTTCCCAATTCCACCACTCCGATGCCAATAATCTTTTTATCTGATCTTCAGAAAATCTCTTTTTAATAACTCGTGCAGGAACACCAACAGCTACTTCGTAATCGCCAATATCCTTAGTAACTACAGCTCCAGCGCCAATAACTGCGCCTATTCCAATTTTTACACCGGGCATCACAATCACCCTAGTGCCTAACCAGGTGTCGTGACCAATCACGCAATGGTGATCTTTCCTCCATTGAAAGAATTCACTATCATCTGCTTCATCAAATCCATATCGTTTTCTTCGGTATGTGCTGTGATGCTGAGTAACTCTCCATTGCGGGTGATTGCCTGGATTTATTCTGGTGCCATTTGCTATAGAACAATACTTTCCAATAGTAGACCACACTATTGATACGTTGCCTGCTGTATAGCTATAATCGTCAAATACGGATTCAGATATTGAGGTGTTGGGCCCTAAGGCTGTGTAAGCACCTAATTTACTATCTTTTATTTTACAGCTAGGATGTATGAATGGTACTTCACTTAATACAGATTTATTATCATTGTTTTTTAATTCTTCCGGAAAAAAGTCAATATGATGTAACATAATTATGCGTTTAAAATGTAAATTCGGGAAAATGCTCTGATTTAATAAAGGATGATAAATTTTCAAATTTTCTTAATTCAGCTTTTCTGATGCTAAAAATAAGTGGCGTCCAATCAACTTGTTTGTTAATATCAATTATTGCTTTGCTCAAAGCATTGCGGCTTGTTGTTTCAATATCATTCGCTAAATAGGCAATGGTAATATGACCAATAAATGGTCTGGTCCACTTGATATTATGTTTTTTCGCTGTATCGGATTCATAAAATTGATTTCGGAATGAAACAATTTTGGAGTAATCATGTTCCGTTTCAAATACTCCGAGTAAAGCCAAGCAGCTTCCAAAAGCATTCAGTCCAATCATTTTCATGTGAATGATTTCGTTTGATTGAGACAGCTTAATCGGTTTTAATATTTCAGAAATGATTTGAGGATATTCGTTTTCTAATCCTTTAACTAAAATATTTTCTGTATATCTAGATGCAGATAAAGTATTTGCTATGGTTTGGTGATAGCTATCTTCAGGTAAAAAATAAAGATACGGTTGCACAGTATTTTGTAACAAATTTAACTGATTGTTGATTTTTCTAATAGCATGCAATACATTTTCATTCTTCTGTTGTTCCATAAGCATTGACACAACTGCGTAACCTAAATATGGCTTTATGAGAACAGTATTATTTTGAAAAGTGTATTTATCCGATACTTTTAGTTCACCGCATTTTTTTATTATATGGCTCTCTGAAATAGAATGGTATTGCACATCGGAATACGTAGCGTAGTCAAAATCGGTACGGATATCATTAAAAACTTGCATACTCTTTTTGTTTGTTGTGGATATATCTATACTCATTTACAACATTTCCAGAAGTTATGGCGGCTACAATTTCAGGTAATTTGTTTTTATAATCAATTAAAATCAAATCTGCTTGTTTCCCCTTTTCTATACTTCCGGTTATTGCATCTATCTGTGCTGCTTTTGCCGGATTTAAACTTATTAAATTAAAAGCATCAGACAAAGTAAGTATATTTTTTTCAAATAAAATAAATGCACTGTATAAAAGTGAGGCTGGGTAATAATCTGAGCAAAGAGTATCTATATATCCTTCTTTAACAGCGTCTTCAACAGCCAAATTGCCACTGGTAGAGCCTCCTCTTAAAATATTAGATGCACCGCCAACTACAGCCATTTTTAATTCATGGGCTTCTTTTGCAGTTTCCATATTAATAGGAAATTCGCAAATATTGACACCCAACTGATGGTTTGTCTTTACCTTTTCAACACTATCATCATCATGTGATGCTATTGGTATGTTTTGCTCCAGAGCGAAACGAATCAGCTCATTTAACTGATCATTACTGATTTTTGGACGATCAGCTTTCTTTTTTATTTCTGCAAGGGCTATTTCATCTGGGATACCCCGCATTCTCATATTCTTTAAAAACCTTTCTAAAGGATATTGCCCTTGACCGGGTGTATGATCCATAAACGAGAAGAGTGAAATGTATGATTTTTTAATAAGGTCGAAACACATCAAATAATCATCAACTCCGGTAAGTTCATATCGCAAATGTATTTTATGATGTATTAATTTGCTGCTCAAACAGTTTTTATATACTTCAGCAAATACATCTTCGCGACGAAGTTTGGATTTAGAGTTCAATTCAGCATCTTTATAGCCCAAATGAAGAGAGTGGTAAACTGTGGTTATACCGGCACTTACCATTTTTTTCTCTAGTTCTCTGAATGCAATGTGAATTGGAAAATTGGCATTAGGGCGCGGGTTAATTTCAGAATCCATTGCGTCCGTATGGATGTCAATTATACCCGGAGCTAAATACTTGCCTGCAGCATCAATTACTGGTATGTCCGATAATTCAATACTTCTGGAATAGCTATTGATATCTAATATTACTCCATTTTCAATGATTACCGAACCCCCGCATATTACTTCAGTTGGGGTTATAATATTTGCGTTATTAATAATTAAGCTGCTCATATTTATGCATAGGTTTGTTCAACAATTCTTCCATGTTGTAAATGAACTATTTTATCAGCCAAATTACTAAGTGTATATTCATCATGAGTAATGAGCAGCACAGAAGTGCCTTGCTTCTTCAAATCTAAAATTAATTCAATTACTATATCTTTTGTTTTTGCATCTAATGATGCTGTAGGCTCATCGACCAATAGAAAGCGAGGCTTTGAAATTATGGCATGGGCTATATTTATTCTCTGCTGCTCACCACCACTAAAGGTAGATGGAAATGCATCCCACAATTCTTTTGGGAGTCCTAATTTTTGTATCAGTTCAGTGGCAACTTCTCGTGCCAAAATTCTATCCGATTCTTTTTTTACTATGGGATCGGCAACAACATCTACCGCGGTAACTCGGGGAATTACCTTTAAAAATTGAGAGCAATAAGTAATTTCTTTTCTGCGAAGTTCTAAAACTGTATGCTCATTGGCTGTAACCAAATCAACTATTCCAGAAGCCGAAGAAAGATAATTTATCTCTCCTTCATTTGCAAGATATGTTCTATAAATGGTTTTCATCAGGGTCGATTTCCCTGAGCCGGATTTACCGGTAAGACCTACTATTTCACCTTCTTCCATACTAAATTCAACATCAGTAAGCGCTTCTATTTGCTTATTATTGAGAATATAAAGGTGAAAAAATTTCCTGAGATTTTTTACTTCTAATATGGTTGCCATAAAATTTTATAAAAGTGAACTAACTAATAATTGTGTATATTCATGTTGCGGGTCTTGTAAAATTTGATCGGTTAATCCCCGCTCTACAATTCTGCCATCTTTCAACACTAAGGTTCTGTCGGTAAGCATTCTGATAACGCTAAGGTCATGCGATACTACTATCATTGCAATTCCTAATTCTCTTTGCAAACCCCTTATGAGGTCGAGTACTTTTGCTTGAACAGATACATCCAAACCTGATGTAATTTCATCAAGAAATAGCAAAGGCGGATTGTTGGCAATGGCTTTTGAAATTTGAACTCTTTGCTGCATGCCACCACTAAAATATGCCGGTAGATCGTCCATTCGTGCTACAGGTACTTCTGTTTTACTGAGTAGGCTAGAGGCTCTTTCTCTAATTTTTCCCACATGAAACATATCTGCCATCAGCAATTTTTCAGCAATGTTTCCACCTGATGTGAAACTGAAATTCAAACCGTCTCTGGGATTTTGATACACCATGCCCATAAGATGGTTGCGCATGTAACGCTTTTTTTGATTTGATTCAGTAAGAATATTAACGGTTCCGTTTTTATAAGGTTTTAAATATGCATTGCCATTGGTTACTTCCATGTCGAAGAAAAGCTGCTTTACAATGGTCGATTTCCCTGAACCACTTTCTCCAACAATGCCTAAAACTTCGCCAGGATATAGTTCAAACGAAATATTTGCGCAAGCAACAATACTACCGGTAATGGGACAAATATTGGTTCCCCTCTGAGGACCCGTTAAAGCAATGGTTTCATCTGAATAGCTACCATATATTTTGGTAAGGTTTTCAACTTTTAAAACCCAATCATTTTTTATACTACTGCTCATTTTTTTTAAGTTGATTTATGTATTTATTTGAATGTTGGTTTACAGCTATTTTTTCTATCATTTTGTCCAGAAAATTGCTGTCGTTGATATAGAATTTTTTTGTGATCCCATCGTCTTGATACATCTCATCCATATAAGCGATATTGTATCCTGTTGATTCGCATTTTACATCTTTGAAGTTTTCAATATGAAATTTAACATCTTCAAATTCTAATGGTTCAACCCTTGTATGCGGAGGTACTGCATATAAACGTTTTTCCCTGCCGGCTCCGAAAAGATATATACAATCTGCCATATTTAAATTGGGAACATCCCATCTTGGAATTGGTGAAGGCGACATAATATAGCGTCCATTTACCATTACCGGATACCCCGCACCATGCATTACATCACCCCATTTAACAAACGCTTCATATAAGGTAAGCCACATTTTGGCATAATCACTTTCTGCATGCATCTGGCGGGTTTTGTACTCATATCTCTCTACCCTTCGTAATGGCTCGGGCTGAGGAACCTGAAATACCATAATCTGTTTATCGGTCAATTTCTCCTCTGTAATCCTATGACGTGTTTGTATTAAAGTAGCTTCGTTTGTATCATACGTGGTTTTACAATTTGTTGTTAATTGAACAAAATCACGCAAATTACAGGCATTCACACTGGCATCACTTCCCTGATCAATCATTTTTAATGTATCAGTTTTGCCAATTAATGCCAATGTTAGGTGAAGCCCTCCAGTACCCCAGCCTCTTGCTATCGGCATCTCTGGCGATGAATAAGGTACTTGATATCCTGGTATGCAGATGGCTTTCAGTAGCTTTCTTCTGATTTCTTTTTTAGTTGTTTCGTCTATAAAGGCGAAATTATAGCTGCTGTTAAATTTTATATTTTCTATCATTTTTGAAATTGTTTGGCCATTTCTTTATAAACTTTCATTTTTTCATCTTGAATATTCGTGTTGCGTTTTACAGATTCGCGTAGGTTATTTAAACCCGACTGGAAGGTAACATAATGAGGGAGTTTTAAATGATTAGTGAATCCCATTGCTTCTACCCCTTCAGTATGGTAAAGCACAAATTCCTGATTATTGGCAGGATTTTCTGATTTTCCACTTCTGATTCCTCTTTCTAAAATACTCATGCATATTGCTTTGGTTTCGTTCTGACCTAGAACCAATCCGTAACCTATTGCAAAGTATGGAATCTTAGCTTCTTTGGTAGTATTAATTTTTGTTATCATTTCACATTCAGTTAGGTTTACATTTCCAATATAACGTTTCCTGCCCTGTGTGTCACTTACAAGTACTTTAACACTGCCATACCTTAATTCTCCTATGGTGCCATGACCATCTCCAAAACCACGCATGCTGCTATAAGCAAGTGTCATAAGACCTCCTGTTTCACCTCGTGCCAACATCTGCAAAGTTACCGATCGGGGAGCAGGATATTTTACCGCTTCTAAGGTCACGTCTTTTACCGTTTTATCATAATTGCTTTCAGCTGGCATTAATAATCCTTCAGCTTTCAATAAGTCAATTACTTTATTGAAGCTAGTGATTTCTTGCATTTTTTCCTTTTCTATTTTTCCTTCAAATGATGAAAGAAAATTTTCAATTTCTTGCTCAGATTCATTGTATTTTGTTGAATCAATAAGTCTTTGAGAATAGTCTCTGGTGGGTCCTAAGACTTGCCCGCCTGGAATTTCTCTGAATGACGACGATATTTTTCTTTTTACAAACATATTGCGGGTATCCAATATGTCAGAATAATATTTTCGTTGTAAGGTAGCTCTAAAAGCCCGCAATACAAAAGCACTTTCTAATACATCGCCTTCCATTTGCTTAAATGCTATTGCTGCATATTCTGGTGCATAGAGAGAACCTTCTCCCATAATTTTGTCGATAGCCAAACGAAACTGAGATTTTATTTGCTCTATTTCTATAGGTTTGGTTTTATCTTTAAGCCTGTAGTACTCTACAAGTTCTTTTGCCTGAGCAATTGCATCTGCTCCGCCTTTAACTGATACGTATGCCATATTATTTTTTTAATTCCATGTTAATTGATTGCTCCTAGGAATGCATATTACATTTCCTTGCTTATCGGTTAATATAATATCTATACCTAAAGGAAATTCAGAGTTTTTCTCTTTAATTTGTTCTAAAATTCTTGTTTTTATATTCCGAATATAACAACGCTTTTCAGTCATTACCCCTGGTCCTTTTAAAATTAATTCATGCGATTGATCTTTGGCACTATCATAAATTTCTTCAACATCTATTATTATTGTTGCTGATTTTTCAGGATATTCTAAAAGTCCTTCATTTGCCTCATCAATCACTTCACTTTCTTCGTTGCCATTTATGAAAATGAAATCGGCTTTATTCGCAGCTACCGGTTTTGAATTGGTATTTACTACAAAGTATTCTTCTATTTGCGTTTTGTTTTTGTTGGAATAAAACCCCACATCTCTGTTTAATAAGGCAAATCCTATAAGAGCACTAGCATTGTTTAATCCCTCGGGGGTACTAATATTTTCGTTATATATCTTATTAATTTTGCCAGGTCGGGACATGCTGTCCAGAATTAGTCTGAAGTGCTCCTGGGCATCAAAAATTTCATTATATTGTATCTCTCTTATCATTTGATTTTATTTAAACTGTTTATTATGCTTGTTCCATCATTTTGAAATCAACCCTAGTTCTTTGAATATGGTTGTATTCTTCTTTTTCTTTCAGCTTAATTTTTTCGCTTTCGATGTTCAAAAATGCTTCCAGTATTTCATCTTTTTCACTTTGTTGAAGCATCGCATCAATCGCTGCAATGCAATAAGCTCTTACTGGTTCATCGCCCATGCAAATTCCATAGCCAGTTATGCCATTATAACTCACTTCACAATCGGTAACCAATGCTTCACTTAAATAAAATTCTTGAGATTCAACAGAGTCTTCTGCCCTTAACATGGCTAAACTCAATGCGGGTTGTTTGGCTATTTGAAAGGGATGGCTCTTTTCAAGTTTCTCTACCACCTCTTTTAGGTTATTCAAACAGCAGTTTACTAAAATGTAATCGATTTGTTCCATATATATTTCGTTAATACTCTGCAAAAGTATCCCCGAATTATTCAGGATTAGTTAGAGCAATGATAAATTTAAATTAAATTAATATTGACAGCACATTTATGAAAAAACTGAGTTTGAAATTATTTCAGTTTTTAGAGAACATTGAAATATTTCAATATTACAGTGTAGGAATGAACTTGTATCCAACTGAGCGAATGGTTTCTACATAGTTCTTATACTCTCCTAGTTTTTTTCGCAGGCCTACAATTTGAACATCAACCGAACGCAGCGTAACAACAACTTCTTCTTCATTATTATTTATAAGGTCAATAATCTCTTGTCTGCTATATACCCTGCCAGGTTTGCTTGCTAATAGTTGGAGAATTTTAAATTCACAATTGGTTAAACTTAGTTTTTCATTGTTAATATATACAGTATAACTTTGACCGTCAATTTTTAATTTGTCGCGAATAATTATATGTTTTTCAAATTCTGGTTGCTGTGTTTCGCGTTTTAATGTCTTTTTAATTCTAACTATAAGTTCTTTAAGTCTAAATGGTTTGCTTAAAAAATCATCTGCACCTAGTTCCAACGCTGTTACAACGTCAATTTCATCATTTTTACAAGTAAGCATAAATATTGGAATACCTGATGTCTCACTGCTTTGCTTTATTGCTCGGCAAACATCTAAACCATCCATACCCGGCATACACCAATCTGTTAATATTAAATCGGCCGAATGCTTTTTAATATGGCTGATTGCCATAGTAGAATCTTCAAAGGTATCTACCTGATAACCTTCCTTTTTCAAATTGTAACTTAGAATTTCTAAAATGGAAGGTTCATCATCTATGATTACTATTTTCTTTTTCATAATTTTTCTAATATGAGTTAAGGCAAAAATACACTTGATTTTCGTCTTCTAATTTCTAATTATATTAATTTTAAGTTAACTTTTCTTAATATAACAGTTCTATTGTTGCATTTATATTTAATTTATTAATTTTAAGTTAAAGTTTATAAGATTTATTAATAGTTTGTTTAGTAATGATGAAATAATTGTTTAATGTGCTATTTCATGCATTACATTTTTGTAGAAATAATTTTTTAATCCTACTTTTGGATCACAAAATTTCAAAATGAATACAATTGTTATATCATACCATTTAAGGATATTAAACGAAGAGGATGTAATTATAGGACTTTTAGAAAGAGGTCTAAAATGGTTTCACTTGCGCAAGCCTGATTTTACATTACAAGATTACCGTACATTTATACAATCAATTCCAAAGGAATACCATAACCGGATTATTATCCACAATCATTATGAAGTGTTAAACGAGTTTAATCTGGCCGGATATTATATTACTTCTGCCGGAAGAGGTGTTATTAAAGAACCTGATATTAAATGTGTAAAAGCAACCTTTGCAAAAACTTTTGACGATATTATTCTAATTGACGGAAAGTATGATTACATTTGGTTAGGTCCTATTTTTAAAAGTATTTCTAAACCGTTTGATCAAATTCAATTCGATCATGAGTATTTAAAACATAAGCTGAAAGAGAAAAAATACCAATCAAAATTACTTGCCATTGGCGGTATTCAAGAGGGAACTACAGAAATTGCTATTAATTATGGATTTGATGGCGTTATTATATTAGGTGCTATTTGGGCAAAGTATATCGAAACTTTTAATGTTAAAAAAGCGATAGAGAAATTTGTCTCTATTGAAAATGTTACCTTAGTTATTAATAATTAAGCCAAGCGGAAGTTCATCATAACAGGATTATGGTCGCTAAGCATTCCTCCATCTAATATCTTATAGTTTATTGTTTGTATGCTCTCATGATTAGATTTCGGGTATACAAATATGTGGTCAATTATTTTATTACTATTAATCAGCGTATTCTTAATTTCACCTGGGTATTTATTAATGTGATCATAATTGATATTGTATTTATTTAATACTTCATTTAGCGGATAGGTATCTATCTCATTGTTGAAATCTCCACACATTATTAATGGTGCGTTCAGTTTTTTGATATATGAATGACCTAATAAATGCTCTAATTGTTCATATTTTAATTGTGGCTGATTTCTTAAATGACTTAAATGCAGCGATGCAACTAACAGGCTTTTGTTATTGATATTAAATTCTGCTGCTATGCAATCTCTACCTCCATCCATTTCTGATGATGGTAGTTTTATGATTTGTTTTGATTGTATGGGGAACCTGCTAAGAATGCTTACATTTGAGTAGCTTTGCATTTTTACCCCATCTAATTCACGAACTTTAAACCGCGATAAGGTAGTTGCATAATTATATGATAGCTCTTTAGAAATAAAACTGTTTGTTGAATATTTTCCATCGAGACTTTCAAATGATTCCTGAAAAGTTATGATGTCGGGTTGTATTTCTTTCAGTAAAATAGATAGATTATTGATGCGCGAAAGGTAATTCCCATCACATTTCCATGTGTTTAAACTAAATATACTCAGCATTTTTATTTGCTAATGTAGGTATTTTGTTTTAGAAAAAAATTAAGTATAGGTTAATTAAATATTTATTATTTGGAATCGAATGTAAAAATAAGATTACTTGTGCTTTAATTAAATGTGAATTTATTTACTTAAAAACAATTTTAAATAAAATCAAACAGAATACTAACAATACCGACCTACTTTGCCCTCAAATTTAAACCACAAACAATTTAAGTATGAGAAATCTTTTTAATCTTTTATGTAGGCAATCGAAAAAGCGAATGGCGACTTTTTTATTGTTAATGGGTATTAGTGTATTTGCATGGGCCCAAAATCAAATCAGCGGAAAAATTGCTGACAACCAAGGGAAAGCATTGCCTGGAGTGAATATTACCGTTAAAGGTGGCACTACAGGTACTGTAACTGATGTAAATGGTAATTATACCATTACTATTAATGATCCAAATGATATTTTGGTTTTTTCTTATGTGGGATTTGAATCTCAAGAAGTGGCTGTTGGTAATCAATCCAATATTACAGTTACTTTAGAAGAAGAATCTAAACAGATTGCAGAAGTTAAGGTTACTGCATTCGGTATCAAAAAAGACACCCGTAATATTGGTTATTCTGTTCAGGAAATATCTGGTGAGGATATGAAAAAGGTGCGCGATCCAAATGCTATTAATTCCTTAACCGGTAAAATTGCAGGTTTAACCATCGCCCCTTCAGCAGAAATGTTGGCTTCTCCTAAAATGATACTTCGTGGTTCTAGCGATGTACTTATTATAGTAGATGGTGTACCCGTAAACTCCGATTCTTATAATATTAATGCCGATGATGTTGAAACCTATACTGTTCTTAAAGGACCTAATGCTGCTGCATTATATGGCTTCCGCGGACAAAACGGTGCCATTATTATTACTACCAAAAAAGGACTTGCTGATGATAAAAAAGGTACTAAAATTGAGTTCAATAGCAGCAATCTTTTCGACGTAGGATTTAATTCTATTTTAAATACTCAGAAAGAATATGGTATTGGCGAGAATTATACCTATGCCTTTGGCGATTTACCTACCGATGGTGGTAAATTTACTCGTGCCAATGTTTGGGGTCCCCGATTAGAAGGCCAGCCCATAGCACAATGGAATAGTCCAATTAATCAAGTTACCGGAAAAAGAGATTCTACTCCTTTTGTTTCTTATAAAAATAATTTTCATAAATATCTTGAAACTGGATTCTTTTCAACAAATAATATATCTATCACTTCCAGTCAAGATCGTTTTAACTCTAGAATTTCAGCTGGTCATGCATATCAAAAAAGTATGTTGCCAAATGCAGGTTTAAACGTTAGCAATGTTAATATTTATACTGGATATAAGATTACTTCAAAACTTGATATTGAAGCCAGTTTAAATTATAACCGTCAGTATTCACCTAATGTACCCGATATTTATTATGGTCCAAATAGTGCTGTATATATGTTTGGTGTTTATGGTTCTTCGCATTGGGATATTGATGATATGCATGATTATTGGATGCCCGGACAGGAAGGTATTCAACAGCAGTTTGCTGAATATGGTCGTGCCAACAATCCTTATTTTATGGCTTATGAGTGGACTCGCGAACATTTCAAAAATGATATGTATGGATACGCCAAGTTAAATTATAAAGTAAACGATGATATGAATGTAAGTTTACGCACGCAAGCTTCAACTTGGGATATGTTAAGGACTGAAAAAGTTCCCTTTTCTGCAAATAAATATGGTCGCGAGACTGAAAAAAAAGGCGATTATAATGAAGATAGAAGAAATTCTTTTGAGAATAATAATGATTTGTTACTTACTTACAATAAAAATATTACACCATCAATATACTTAAGCGCATTGGCTGGTGCTAGTTCACGCGAATTTACATATAACTCTATTTACCAAACAACTGATTTTCTTGTTGTTCCAGGTGTGTACAATTTTTCAAATTCACTTTATCCGGTAAGATCATATAATTATAAGGCAAATATGATGGTATATTCAGGTTACTATGGTTTCGATTTATCGTATTTAAATTATGTAACCCTTTCTTCTACTGGTAGATGGGATAAATTGTCTACCCTTCCAAAAGATAATAATTTATTCTTTTATCCTTCAGCCACTATCAGTACAATGATTTCAGATTATATAAAAATGCCAAAGGCTATTTCAAGTATCAAACTTCGCGCTTCTTTTGCTAATGTTAAAGGTGCTTTAACAAAAGCTTCAATTGGTCCTGCTTATCAGGCTATGGGTTTTGGTGACCCTTTTGGTTCTTCACTACGCTCTCATATTCAAACTACCTACAATGGTCCTACCTATTTGAATCAAAATTCATATATCGTTCGTAATTTGTATAATAATGAACCTTCAGCCACAATTACTTCTACTATGGCGAATTCTTCTCTCGATCCTTATTCTGTTACTTCCTATGAAGGAGGATTAGAATCTAATTTCTTCAATAATCGTTTTGGAATCGATGTTACTTATTTCATAATGTCGAATGGTCCACAAATTTTTTCTAAAACCGCATCTCCCTCATCAGGTTATATGTATGAGCTGATAAATGGGGTGGTAACAGAAAAAAATGGTTTTGAAATATCAACCCGCATTGTTCCTGTATTTAAACGTAATGGTTTAAAATGGTTGGTTGCATTAAATGCTGCTACCTACAAAGAAACATTAAAAGAAGTGCGTGAAGGCGAAGAGGGTATTTCTATTAATGGCCATTATTATGAAATTGGTGACAGATTAGATGCTATTTATGGCACTATGTACAATAGAGACCAACAAGGTAGTATTATTTACGATGCTGGTGGCATGCCTTTATATTCACCTAAAGGGGATGAAAATAAAAAATTATTGGGTTATGCAAATCCTGATTTGGTATGGGGTATCAGCAATACTCTTTTATACAAAAATTTTACTTTTAGTTTTCAAATTGATGGACGTTTAGGTGGCAAAATGTTTAATGAATTAGCTGCTCGTCAGTTTCAATCTGGTAATAGCCCTGTTCTGGTTGAAGGTGCCTATGGCGAAGCTCGTTTACACGAATGGGAAAGTTATAGAGATAATGGGTCTATTGATCCTGGATATATTGGCGAAGGTGTTACCATTGTTTCCGGGACCCCAGTTTTTGAAAATGGCTACATAACTAATTGGGATGAATTAACTTTTGCTAAAAATGAAAAAGCAGTAAGAATACAATCTTATACTCAATCAGTGTATAGTAACGTACAAGAGGAATTTATGGTTGATAAATCATATGCAAAATTGCGCGAACTTTCTTTTGGTTATACTTTTCCTGCTAAAATATTTGGTAGCAAAATACAACAATTAACAGTTTCATTAGTTGGCAGAAACTTGCTGTATTTTTCTAAAGTAAATAATATGGACATGGATCAATATGCTGAAGGTTTTAATGCGGCAAATAATGATTTAAGGGTTAGACCTTCTGATGCCCGCTTGCAATCGCCTACAACAAGACAAATTGGTTTTAATATTAATTTAACGTTTTAATTGATTCATTCACTCATTGAAAAAAATAAATAAAATGAAAAAAATAAATAATATAAAATGGATGGCCTTAGCAATAGTTGCTTTGCTATTCAGCTCGTGTGAGAAATTTGAAGACTTACAGAAAAATCCAAATATCAGTTCTAGTGAGCAGATTGTACCCCCATCTCGATTGTTGAACAGAATGCTTTATGATATTTTTGTGGGTGGTGGTTATACTAATAGTGCACCTGGAAATTATTATGAAGGACCTTGGAATGCCGTAGGTCGCTGGAATCAGTTTATTGTATCAAATGATACTTATTATGGTGGTAATAATTATTACGATTGGTCGGTTAGTGCTACAATGTACGACGTATTAACTAATGCACAAGAAATGGAAAAATGGGCCAATCCAAAAATGGATGCCACATTGAATACCAATCCTTATGTTGCTTTAGCTAAATTTCTTAAAGCATATTCTTTTATTTGGCTTACTCAAAGGGTAGGTGATATACCCATGACAGAAGCTGGTAAAGGTTTGTTAATTTTGAAGCCTAAATACGATTCTCAAGAAACGGTTTATATCAAATGTCTTGATATGCTAGATGAAGCCAATCGTACTATTGATTCAGTAATTAATATTGTTAAGCCTGCACCAAAAATTGAAGGAGATATTTATTTAGGTAATGATTTAAAAAAATGGCAAAAGACTATTAATTCTTACACTTTGAGGGTACTTGTTAGCTTAAGCAAAAGAGCAGATGACACCCCTTCTTTAAAGGTGAAAGAAAGATTTGCTGCTATTTTAGGCGACGCTGTAAAATACCCTGTATTTACATCTAACTCTGATCATGTAGCTTTTAAATTTAATAGCCTTTACAATAAACACCCTAAGGTAGGTATAGCAGGTAACTATAATAGCCGTCACAATATTTCAAAAACATGGATTGATCTTGCTGTAAAATACAAAGATCCTCGTTTATTTGTTATCGCCACCCCAGCCCCTGCCGAAATTAAAGCAGGAAAAATGGGCAACGACCATACCGCTTATAACGGTTCCGATAATAATTTACCTATTGCCGATTTAAGTAAAAATTCTGCCGATGGAAAATATTCCTTCTCAAATTATAATCGTTACTATAAGCAAGATGTTGTTGTGAATACTCCCGAGCCATATATTATTATTGGTTACCCAGAATTATGCTTTAACATTGCCGAAGGTATTAACAGAGGTTGGGCTGCAGGAGATGCTTCGGCATGGTATGTTAAAGGAATTACAGCATCAAACGATTTTTATGGGGTAAAAGAAAGTACCATTCTTACCATTGCAGATAAGGATGGTAAAACAATAACAAGTGATACTGTAAAATTCAATGATTTCCTTGCTTCTGCCGAAGTAACATATAAAGGTGATAACACCGATGGATTACAACAAATTTTGGAACAAAAATATATTTCATTTTTTCAGAATTCAGGTTGGGAAGCTTATTACCAATGGAGAAGAACAGCCGTACCAGCTTTCTTGGAAGGTGGTTCGGGGGTAAATGCTTCTAAAAAAATCCCACGCCGCTTTCAGTATCCTGCTGCAGAGAAAACTGAAAATGCTGAGAACTACAATGCTGCCATTCAAATTCAGTTTGGCGATGACGATCTTTATAAAGATTTATGGTTGGTTAAATAATGGTTTACAAACGTGTGTGTTATTAAAATTAACACACACGTAATTTTAAATTAATATTGAGGTTTTTTTAATTAATAGGATCATAATTTCTGTTTAACACAATCTTAACATACTGCTCATATATTTGTAACGAATAATTAAAAGCCATGAAAATGAAATTTGTAGGTGTTTTATTTCTTATTATTATTAGCACATCAGCATTGAGTGCGCAAAATTTAGCTATTGCTGAAACCGATAGGGAAGTATATAAGGATATCAAAGTGTCAACCTTTGTTTTCGATATGCATTGGCTCAGAGTGGATGATGTAGAATCGATAAAAGCTGAAGATGCTGGTACTCATTGTATGGGTGAGGATGTGGCTCGTAAAAAATGTTTGTTAACGAATACCTATACATACCAAGTAGCTATTTCTCCGGGCAATCCAGCAAAAAAAACAGTATACCGAAAACCCGCTATTTATAATGCCGTTTGTTCAATTGAAAAATATTTGCGAAAAACTGCAAAAAAAGGCATGATGAGTGAAGAAGTTGCAAAGATTTACTTTCTTAGAGTTATTGATACTGCAATTAATATTTACAGTCAGGATACTGATAAGCTAGAAGAGGTATTGAAAAACTTAAAACAGCCAGAAGAACAGCTCGATTTTTTCCTATATTCTATTAAAATAAACAAATTGAGCTAGTACTCTTAGTGATACGCGTGCTTGTATTCTCGGTCGTTTCCGAACGACACTTGCACAGCAATCCCCCGTTCGGCGTAGCGTCCCGCTACGCCGAATCATTCGCGGCATCTTGCCGCATAAATCAAATGCATCCGTAGTCATGAAAATAAATGCGTAGCGGGATGCTGCGATTTACAGAGGAGTTAAATTTCAGTTTTTTGTGGTAAAATTCATCGATTATTTTTAATTTTGATGTCTATGTCAACTGGATTTCAAATAAAAGATCAATCAGCATTACACTACATAACATTGCAAGTAGTATATTGGATTGATATATTTACCAGAGCACATTACAGAGATATA
>JAIFLP010000066.1 GCA_020049015.1 Bacteroidota bacterium
AAGATGTAGTTCAGCGGAGGCTTACTCTTCTAAGGCTTCAAGTGGGTAGTTCCAGATGCGCAGAGATTCAGCTTTGGATAAGGATTCGGAGAAATCATGTAAACGACTTTTCGTAATACGCAAATGATCGCGAATTAACGTACTGGAAATATCATCAATAGTTGCATTCGTGTTTACTCGATCATCAAATGGTACTTGATTGGCCAAACCTATTAATTCTTGCTGCTCTTGTTGATTGGCTTTTACTGAGCTGGAGTATTTTCTTATGTAATAGAAAAATCGCTTTTCTTTGGCAGTTATTTGCTCTGGAACTTCATAAGGTCGATTTGCGCCTCCTAGAATCCATAGAACAATAATGTTTTTATTATCAATTTTCTCAATAGAAAGTTTAGGTGAATAAACAGGCTTAATTAGATTGTTAAAACCTATCATTTGACGTTGAATAGTGTCAATTTGCTCATCGGGAATAACAATTACAGGAAATTGAGCTATTCCGTTTTCTTCTTTAACTCCAATGATAATATAACCACCTCCTATGTTTTCAAAATCGTTTGCAAAAGCACAAATAGAAAGATAAATGGCATCGGGATTCCAACCTTCTTTAAATTCGATGCGATCATGTTCTATTATTCGACCTTTAAGTAGTTTAGGTATGTTTATTGGAAGTGGCATTGAACGAAATTATTAAATAATTCAAAGCAAAAATAAAGTTTTACATTTTGCCCATCCATTATGAGATATTTATTGTAGACTCTGTTATTGATACTCGACTTAGTAATGCATCTAATAAAAATTAAAAACCGTGCAAAATATACACTTTGCGCGGTTATACCTTATTTTACTATTTCTATAAGCGGAGAGAGAGGGATTCGAACCCTCGGTCCCGCAATGCAGGACAACAGTTTTCGAGACTGCCCCTATCGACCACTCTGGCATCTCTCCAAGGCTAAACTCAATTACAATAATAATTAATCTTCTTTCTTGAACCTCAAAAACTTCATCTCAAAAAGTTTCTTGAACAATTCAAAATACAAAGTGATGTAGAGAATAAATGTAAAGAGCCAAATAATAAGCATATTGAACCAAAAAGTATCATAAAAAGCTCCTGCAAAATACTTACGCGGGGCTAAAAAGTGCGATCTGAAATTATATTTTCCATCGATACGAGGATCCAAAAAAATTGGATCTATCTGCTGAACCAAGCGATAATCATATTCCAGAATCTTGTTCTTTTCGAATGATTTTTTGACAATATCAGTTAAATATTCATTCGAATAATTATCCTTTATCTTTTTATATGCTTCCGGATTATTTGTTAAAAAATAGTTAACCACATTCTGCTTTTTCAAATTGGCTTTTGAAAACATTTCATTATAATAAGCTTCTAATTTTAAAAGATAATTCAATGCTTCGTTATATACTACTTCATTAAAATTCTTAGGTTCAAAATTAAGAATGTCAATTCCCGCTATATGATCAACAATAAAAGTTTGATTTTGTATTTCGTTGCGCAACAATTTTAAATTGCCAATATTTTCAACAATTGTTTTATGAAGAGTATACTCTTCATAACATTTCTCCAATCGTTTTTTTAATTCAGGAATATAATAAACATTTCTAAAATCAGCATAGCTTTCTTCTTTTTCTATATCGTAAAAATGCTTTTGATACTCATTATCTTTAAACTGTCGAACAAGCATGGCTTCATACGTCCATTTGGTAGTCATCATATCGGCAATTAAAGGAACCTTATCAACACTACCCACACTGCGGTTCAATTTATCAAAACTAAACATAGCACCGCTTAATACCATCATGGGAATCATTAATAAAGGAATAATGATGTAGATATTTATAGCTGAATTGAAAGTTGAAGAAACATTTAAACCCAACATATTAGCAAATACAGCAGTAGTAAATAGTGCAAACCAATAAGAGAAAGTCATTCCATGAATACCTAAAATATTATTGCCTATTAATACAAACAATACTGTTTGAATAGCTGAAATAATGATTAAGATGCTCACTTTAGAAAGCAAATAGCTGCTTCTACTTAAATTAAGAAATTTTTCACGCTTCAGAATCTTTCTATCCTTAAAAATTTCTTCGGCGCTAACCATCAAACCCAAAAATAGAGCTACTATAATGCTCATAAAAATATAGATTGGGATATTTTCATTCTCCCTGAAAATGTATACGCTTGAATTTGGATCGGCTATATATCGGATAACGTAACTCAGCATTAACGCTAAAATAGGAGCTTCGAGCATATTAATCAATACATACTGAGTATTGTTTAATTTTGATT
This sequence comes from Bacteroidota bacterium, assembly GCA_020049015.1. GTDB lineage: Bacteria > Bacteroidota > Bacteroidia > Bacteroidales > DTGW01 > JAIFLP01. The sequence goes on from JAIFLP010000066.1 coordinate 2,309, forward strand.
TAATATCACGAACAGAAAAAACAAATAGTTGCTTTAGCAAACCTGGAATATTAAAAGTAGTTGGAGGTGCATCATTTATTGATTCAGCTCGCTCAGGTTTGATATTTTCTTTATAATAGTTTTCCCATTTAACGGGAGATACTTTTCTTTTACTGGTATAATTTCCATACTCATCCACCACATGTTTTTCAATAACTGAAAACATGGCTTCGGGATTTACATTGCCGCAAGTCATACACTCCCCAACATTGCTATTGATTTGTGCATCAATTTTTTTAAAGTACATTACCGCTTCTATCGGATTTCCATAATAAATTAAATATCCTCCGCGGTCGAGGATAACCATTTTATCAAACATTTTATAAATTTCAGAAGAAGGTTGGTGGATTACCACAAATATCAATTTGCCTTTCAAGGTTAATTCCCTTAGCAAATCCATAACATTTTCTGAATCGCGCGATGATAAACCAGATGTAGGTTCATCGACAAACAAAATTGAAGGTTCTCTGATTAACTCCAGTGCTATATTCAATCGTTTGCGCTGGCCACCCGAAATAGTTTTATTAAGTGGGGAGCCAACTTTTAAACCTTTAATTTCAAGTAAACCTAAACTCGATAAAGTAGTATTAACCATAGCATCAATTTCTTTGTCGCTACGGTTTTTAAAGCAAAGTTTGGCATTATAAAACAAATTGTCATACACAGTCAATTCTTCAATAAGCAAATCATCTTGAGGAATAAGACCAATAACACCTTCAAGTTTATGTTTTTCTTTATGTAAATCAATTCCATTAATACAAACATTTCCTTTACAAGGTTTTTCATTTCCACACAGGACATTTAGTAAGGTGGTTTTTCCCGCACCACTAGATCCCATAATGCCTATTAAACGACCTTGTTGCTCAGAAAAATTGATATCCCTAAGCCCAAGATTTCCATTTGGAAATTTGTAATCAATTCCATTAACCTCAAAAGACAACTTAAACGCTTGGCTTTCCGTTAAAAATTTAGAAGCAACATCGCTATAGTAAATAGGTTTTCCTTTTTGCAATCTAAGTGTACTTCCATTTGCAAATAGGTTTATTTTATTACCTGGAACGGGTAGGCCATTTAAGAATAAATCCTGAGCTCCGCAATATTTTAAAAAATAAAGATCAACGGAAGGAATGCGAAGAATAAAAACACTTTTGTCAATACCATCATTGTGAATGGTTTTACAATCAGCACAATTGAAATTAGTGCCCGCAATAATAAGAATATTTCCGTTACTAATTTTTTCCGCATCAACAGTTAAAGCAAACTGTTCAATGCTATTCATTTCGTCGTTTGTAGTATTAAAAACCTCCGCAACGGTATGAATAATGGCTTTTCGTTGAGCGGTAAATTTTTCTTCAGAATGTATTAATTCATAAAGTCGAACGAGTACAATAGCCTTTTGAAGCTGGGTAAGGGTTTTATTAATTTTCTTACAAATACCGAGGACCCTTACCGAATCTTTTACGGAAGTTAATTTCTTTTTGGTTTCATCTTCATCCCCTTTTTGATCGGCCTTGGTATGCTCTTCAAATAAGGAATAGTAAAACTCAACCTGATCAGCAGCTAATTGTTGATTTAAAAAGCTTTTTACAAATTCAATATCGTCATTATCAACCCCTTGATCTTGTTTTACAATAAGGGCAAAAAGCTGCATTAAGGCCCGCAAAATTTCTTCACTCATGATACTCTTTTATGAACAATACTATAAATAAGTTTAAGCAAATCTATACCAACAAAATATTATTCTTTGTATGGCAAGTGTTCAAAATCTAAAGCAACTATTTCGGAATACTCAACACCCGCATCCTTCATATCTTCGTCATCTTCAGGGTAGTGCCAACGAACAGTTACATTATTACCTGCGTTTTTACAATCTTCCAATCGCATCAGTATATCGAGGATTAATTTAGAAGAAGCAGTATTAAAATAAGATAGTTTAAAACTAAACTCTGTCTTAGGCAGAGGTGATTTGAAGTATGAATCTAACCAAGTTAACACAGGGTTAAAAAAACTTAGAACATCTTCGGGGAGGGATCTGCCTGAGATTTCAAAAACACCTTTTCCGGCATCGAGAATAACTCCGGGGGTATCTTCAGTCCCTTTAAGCATTAATGCGTCCATATATAAATATTTTTATTGGTTTCTACTAATTTTTGAAGTTAACATGAAGAAATATAAATTGTTGGCGATAGGTAAGAAATGAAAATCAAGTTTATTACCTGTTTTTCTTACTATATCTATAAAACCTAATCCAGCACCACCTTTATCGGACAACAGACCTTCCTTCATTTGTTTTTTGTATAGCTCGTTCAATGCTTCTTTATCGAGACTATTGATGTGATCGAGCATATTCTTAAGAATAGGCATTTTGTCGTTATCAACAGCATTACCTGTAGTAACGGCATATTCATTTTCGTCTTTGCTAACAATAAAAATACCTTTTCCTGAATAAAGATAATCGTTAGATCCAAAATCATCAGCATGCTTGCTAATATTCTGGAGACACTCAACCATAACATGAAACACTTTTTTCTGCACAGCTCCGGATTCTTCCTCCTTCGACATGTTGGACTCAGTTAAAGATGTAAATGCTTTGGTAAGCTGGTGGGTTACTTCGCCTTCATACACCAATGTAATTTTGTGTTCTTTCATTGTTTGATAGAACTCATAGGCGAACTCGAGGAAACTTTTTTCCATTTTTTTAAACATTTTGCCCCTGTTTTCACAGAGAAGGTTAAACAATAATTCAACGGTTGACCGTTTATATTAAAAACGTATTCCTATAAGCAATACGTCGTCAATTGCTTTATGATCTTTTTTCCAATTTTCAAAACTATCAGCATACAATTGTTGCAGCTCGTCCATATTGGCTTTTGGATGATTCAAAATTACTTCTTTTATTCTATTAGAAGTATATTTTTTCTTATCTACTCCACCTAATTGATCGGGCATACCATCTGAGAAGAATAGGAATGTATCGTCTTTCTGAATTTCGATAACATTATTTACAAATGGCTCTTCAATAATATTTCTCAATGGTTTACCACCAATAGCCTTTTTATCGCCCTTGTATTCAATTATTTCATTATTTCGCAACAAATAAAGCGGACGGTGCGCACCAGCATATTCGAGGGTTTGGGTATCTAAATTGATTTTACAAAGGGCAATATCCATACCATCTCGACCTGTTGATCCGTCCTGATCTTGTTTTAACGTATATCGAACTCCATAGTGGAGCTTATCGCACACCTGCGATGCGGTATAATCAAAATCGTGATCAACAATATTATTCAAAAGGAAATATCCGATAAATGAAAGCATGGCACCTGGAACACCATGACCAGTACAATCAACGGCAGCAATATAAATAGAGTTTCCTTTTACAAAAAACCATGGAAAATCGCCGCTTACCACATCACGGGGAACATAATACATAAATGATTGCGGAAGATGCTTTCTAATTCCAGACAAATTGGGTAAAATAGAAGATTGAATATGATAAGCATAATTAATACTATCTTCAATTTTCTTACTTTTCTCTTGAATCTCGAGTTGAATGCGTTTGGCTTCAGTAATATCATGACCCACAAAAAGAATGGTTTCCAATTCGCTTTCATTGTATTCAGGAATGGCGTCAAAACTGATAATACGATTGGATTCTTTTTCGCCTAATTTGATAGAGAGAGTTAACTGCGAATTGGTTTTTTGAGGCTTAGCCATGATTTCTTTGATAGTTGACTCAAAATATAAACGCAATTCTTCAGAAAGTAAAAGTTCTTTATAAGTGAAATTAATCAAATCTTTAGGCGCAAGACCTATGTAATCTTCCACCACTGGATTCGCATAATAGAACTGTCCAGCTAAACTTAATCGGAGGATGACATCAAGTGAATTTTCAGAAAGAGATTGCATTTTGCTCTTCATTCTTTCCTCTTTTTCAGCCCTTCTGCGCTCTGTAATATCTTGGGTATTTAAAAGAAAACCGCTAATTGCAGAATCATTTAACATATTGATTCCTGTTGTTTCTAAAAATACTTTTAATCCATCCCTTTTCATAAAAGTATATTGTATAGAAACACGATCGAAGGGATTTTCAACCAATATTTGAAACATATTTTTAAATTCAGCTTCGCCTTTTCGGGTAAGGCGACTCAGAAATTTACCACCCATAATTTCTTCAACAGAATAACTTAGAATTTTTGAAACGGAAGGACTCAAATACGTAATATTCAAATTTTGATCGTATATGCTGATAACCTCAGAAGCATTTTCTAATAAAGAATTCACTCTTTTCTGAGCATTTTCAACCTCTTTAATTTTTAGCTCTAGTTGAACATTTGATTTTTCAACATCTTCGCGGGCAATAGACATTTCTACCGCACTTTGACGTAAACGTTCTTCATTATGTCGCAATTCCTCAGTCATTTTCTGCGATTCGAACAATAATTCTTCTGTTCGTTCGCTAACCCTAAGATTGAAAATAGAACGGGCCGTAATTTCACATGCCTCTTTAATAAATGAACGTTTTATTTTTGATAATTCAGGTTCCAATGAAGCAATTTCTAATACACCCTGCACCTGATCATTGCTTATCATTGGATACAGAATTAAAGTACAAGGTTTAAAATCACCTAAAATACCTGAAGATATACTAATATAATCCTGCGGGATTTCTTTGCGATAGATAATATCTCTTTCAAAAGCACATTCACCAGGCAAGCCCTCTCCTACCTTATAAGTAGCTTGAATATTTTTCCTGCGGCTATATGCATAAGAAGCAATGGTAGTCAAACAGTTTTCTTTTTCATCAAAAAGATAAAAAACACCCTGTGTTGCATTAATATATTTAATAACTGCAATTAATACCTCGTATGATAAATCATTAATTTTATTATGAGAACGGAGTACATTAGAAATAATATATTTTCCTTCAGAAATCCATTTATACTGTTCTTCTTTCGTTTTATTTTCTATAAGATTTGCCCGCATTTTAAGTAGCGAAAGACTTAAAAGATCGTCATCTGATACCTGAATATTAAATTGATAATTACCCTGACCTATTTCTTTTGCTAATTGAATATTTTTCTCAATTTGAGTTTCTTTAATTTTGAGATTCTGAATAATTTTGAGTTTTTCTTTTTCAAGCACAAAAGAATTATAATTTTTGTACACAAAAATACTAATCACCGCTAATTCTACAAAAAACAAAACTGGATTTGCAAAATGTAATTGAACTATATTGTGAATTTTAAAAGATAAGTTTCCAATAAAAAGTGCTAAAATCCATGAACCGAGGATAAAAATGCTTGCGGCAAATAATTCAACCGCCGCCTTTCTGAAAGAAGGTGACGCCGTATCGAATTTATATTGAGCAAAAGTAATAATCATTTGTTGTCTTATATTGAAAATCTATGAATTTGGTTGCGAAAACATACATATTTTTTTTAACAAATCAATATCAACTTGATGCAGTGCCTTAAAATACCCTAATTCCAATACAGCAGTTGTTTTATTGTTATTCACGACAGGAAAGAAAACCAAAAATTTGGGTACTGATTTTCCCAATCCTGAAGAAACAGTATTTACATTCTCAGGTATTTCAGAAGTAAAATGCGGTATTTTAGCACTTGCAGCTTCACCAGCCATCGAATCTGAGAATTTAAAAGATTCGGGAATGGGATCAGGATTAAAACCAAAAGCCGTATTGAATTCAAATTGATTATTTTCGTCATAGTATACATAGGAAATACCCATAACGGCATCGGTCAGTTTAATAATATATCGCATTAACAAATCATAAGAATCTTCTGAATCATTCCATATTTTTTTAAGTTCAACTTCAGAGAATGTTATATTTTGTCGGTTATCAATAACTTCAGGACCATTGTCATTTCCCGAGTGGATATGATCGAGGGACTGCAAACGTTCTTTCAAGCTATGGATACTTTTGCTATAATTTTCAGATAGATTTAACGCGGCGGTTGAAAGGGTAATAACTAGCAACATAGAAGTCAACAACCATAAATAGGACGGTAAACTGCTAATATTTGAAGACAAAGCCAATCCCGTAATGCAGACAGGAATCAGCAATACAGATGTGATAAACAATACTTTATATTTCCTCATTAGCATCATAAATAATTCCTACAATATAGTAAATTTTAACATACAAACAATTAAACATTGCTTCTTCTTATAATTTGATTCGGAATTTCATCTAGTGGTAATACAACATCGGCAGCACCTAATTTAATAGCCTCTTTGGGCATGCCAAACACTACGCAAGAATGTTCATCTTGAGCAATAGTATAAGCCCCTGACTGTTTCATTTCTAACAAGCCTTTGGCTCCATCGTCGCCCATGCCTGTCATAATAACACCCAAAGCATTACTACCTGCATATCGGGCTGTAGACCTAAACAACACGTCAACGGCAGGGCGGTGGCGGTTTACTAATGGGCCGTCTTTCACTTCAACATAATATCTTGCGCCACTGCGTTGCAGCAGCATGTGCTTATTTCCTGGAGCAATAAGGGCTCTACCTCTCAGAACACTATCGCCATCTTCAGCTTCTTTTACAGAAATTTTACATAAATCATTTAAACGATTGGCAAAAGACTTAGTGAAATTTTCAGGCATGTGCTGAACGATAACAATTCCAGCTACATCAACAGGCAATGCCTCTAGAAGTACCCTGAGAGCTTCTGTACCTCCTGTTGAAGCACCAATTGCTATAACAATTTCGGTAGTTTTAATCATGCTAAACTTTGTAACCGGTGCTAATACCGCATCTGCTGAAAGTTTTGGCGGCACTATCATAGGGTTTACAAATGTTTTATGCTTAATCTTTGCTTTCGAAGCTGCTTTAATAATATCACAAATACGAATTTTAGATTCTTCGATGAATTTTTTAGTATTCATTTGAGGTTTGGTGATTATTTCCACCGCTCCATATTCCATGGCTTTAATAGCAGTTTCGGTGCCATGATCGGTAAGACTTGATATAATCACCACAGGTATAGGATGCTGACCCATTATTTTTTTCAGAAAAGTAAGTCCATCCATGCGGGGCATTTCCACGTCAAGAGTAATCACATCAGGCACTTCTTCCTTAATTTTTTGCACTGCATAAAATGGATCCGCCGCAGTTCCCATCACTTCAATGTCGGGATCTGAAAGCAATATGGCAGTAAGCGTTTGTCTCACTACAGCAGAATCATCTACTACTAAAACCCTGATTTTATTGTTCAGCATAATGCAATTATTTTTGTTTTTGTTTTTCTAACTGAGCAGCAGATATTTGTCTTTCAATAAACCGATGTTGTACTGCTGCCGTATCTGAAGTAAAAATAATTTTTCTACCTAAAAGTCCACCCACACTAGCAATAACAATGGGGATTTTCTCCTCTTCCAGTATTTGATAAGCCAATTCAATATTGCGCTCTCCAATATGAAAATTGGCCATTTGTGTATCAATAACTTCGCCTCCTCCAAAAACTTTAGCTCTTAAATTAGGTTTTAAACAACCAAGAGACAGCATTTTTTCTATTAACTTTTTTATCGCAATATTTCCATATTTTGGAGAAGCCAAGCCTTCGCCATTCCATAAGGGGAGCATAAAATGATTGATGCCACCAATTTTGGTATAGGGATCAAATAAGCAAACCCCCACGCATGAGCCTAAAACTGTGGTAACAATAGTAGGCCTGCTGCTCGCATACAGCGCTCCGGGATATAGGTAATGTGTTAAATACTCATTCATAGCCATAATACCTTAAAACATCTGCACATCATCAAACATAATCTCATTTGAATTACCGCTTACCGAATCGGTTTCAACATCTGATTCTGCAAGAACCAATACAAATTCGGAACCCTCATTCTCCTTGCTTTTTAAATCAATATGACCACTGAGCAATTCAGCCATTTCTTTGCAAATACTAAGTCCGAGACCATAGCCTTTATTATAGTTATTCACTTGAGTATTGATGCGCTTGAACCTATCAAAAATAGAAGTCTGATTTTCTTCTTTAATACCAATACCATAATCCTTTATTGATACAAACAGCATTTTATTGTTTATTGATGCGGTAATATCAATTGCACTATTCTCATTACTGAATTGAATAGCATTGCTTAATAAATTAGAAAGAATAATTTGCAATTTATCAGGATCAGTTTTAAAATGAAAGGTATTTTTTTCATTTAATGGCAATAAATTATTGAATAACACTTTAATCGATTTTTCTTTAGCTAGATGGTGGAAAGATTCAGTAAGTGAATCAATAACGCTAGAAATATCAACATGACTAATTTGCGGCATGGAATCTCCCGCTTCGAGTTCTGCAGCGGCAAAGATATTACGCAACTGAAAATCGAGATAAAATGCTTCGGAATGAATAAGAGCAGCAATACTTACCACCTTTTTCCAATCTTCTTTATTAACTTTTACAATATGACGCGACAATCCAATAATTGAAGAGAATGGATTGATTATTTCATTCCTGATATTGGAGAGAAAATGGCTTTTTAGATTTTCCGACTCCTCAAGCTTTGTATTGAGCTTCATCAATTGCTCAGTCATAGCAATTTGCTTTTCTAAAGATTTTTCAGTCTTTTCGAACCTTGTCTCAATTTCTTGTAACAAGTCTTTGTTGCTAATATGATTCAAATCGGCCATAATTATATTTTTTTAAATACTGTAGGTTTAATACTTTGAATGGGTAAATCCATGCTAGTTATGGATTCAGAATGACCCAGGAACAAGAATCCGCCTTGAATAATTTTGCCGCACAGCTTAGAAATTACTTGCTCCTGGGTCGGCCTGTCAAAATAGATGATCACATTGCGGCAAAATATAATATCAAAATTATGGGGTATAGGATATGCCTGATCCATGAAATTGATTCGTTTGAATGATACTTTACTACGTACATGCGGCATTAGGCAAACGAATTTATGTTCAGGATCGTTACTTTTTAAAAAATAGCGTTTTTTAATATCCAAGGGTACACCTTCAACCCTTTGTGCAGGATAAATAGCCTTTGCTGCCTTTTCTAGCATTTGAGTAGAAATATCGGAAGCCATAATTGAGAAATCTTGCAATAATCCTCTTTTCATTGCTTCGTGCAACACTATAGAAAGAGTATAAGGCTCCTCTCCACTGGAGCAGCCAGCACTCCATATCTTTAAATTTCGCAACTGGTTTGGCGACATTGTAGGCAATACTATGTTAGTAAGGATATCATAATGGGCAGGTTCTCGAAAAAAATCTGTTTTATTAGTAGTAACCACATCAATCATATTTACCAATTCGCCCAGATTTTTTTTATCGAAAACAAATTCAATGTACTGCTTAAAATTAGGTATATTTAAATCTTTCAACCGTCGCTGCAACCTACTCTCAAGCATAAATCTTTTTACTGGAGGCATTTTAATTCCTACCTCATCGTAAATAAAAGAGCTTAATTGCGTAAACTCTTTGTCTGATAATCGTACACTTGTTACTTGTATATCCACGTTACATTTTTTTACATAACTTACCCTACATTGTACTTTTAAGGTACAAAGAAAATCAATAATTAGAAAAAGATTTTATTCTAAAACAGCATCAAGAGTGCTGCTTTCAGCCATATGACTTAGCTCATCGGAAGTAAAAATCTTATCCATGTCTAAAAGCATGATGAATTGCTCATCATTTAATTTGAACATACCAGAAATAAATTCCGTTCTGAACTTGCTACCAATATTGGGTGGAGGTAATATTTGTTCAGGAGCAATTTCCAAAACTTCTTGTACACTGTCGGCCAAAGCACCAACCATTAAACTTTCATTATCTACAATAACGTCAAGTACTAAAATACAAGTATTGGTTTTAAACTCAGTAGCCGACATTCCGAACTTTATGCGGGTATCAATAACTGGCAAAACAGTACCTCTGAGATTAATTACCCCCTTCATATACGAAGGCGATTTAGGTACTGGTGTAATTTTCACCATTTCAAGAATGTTCAATACTTTGCTTACATTAGCAGCGTATATTTCATCTCCTAATTTAAAAGAGAGAAACGAATTCAGGTTTTTCTTATTATCTGTACTCATAATGTAAATAATTTAATTGTTTGCGAATTTTTTAATAATCTTATTTGGGTCTGCAACCAGAGCAAGAGAGCCATCTCCAAGAATAGAAGCTCCAGAAATAAAATCTTGATTGCGGTATAATTTTCCTAATGGTTTAAGCACTGCCTGGTATTCTCCGAGCACTTTGTCAATTACAATACCTACCTTTTGGTTTTCGAATCGCACCACCACTATTTGTTCTACATCAACTTCTTTGGCTACTCCAGTAAATTCATAACTAAGGTTGTAATATGGGATACGCTCACCTTCCAAGGTAACCAATTGACTAAAATCGCTCATTTGTTTATGATCAACCGCATAAATTTTATCCACTGACGAAAGAGGGAAAATAAAATTATGGCTGTCTATTTCTACCAATAAACCATCAACAATTGATAAAGTTAAAGGTATTTTTATTGTAATGGTAGTACCCACATCTACTTTAGAATCTATTTCCACCTCTCCACGAATATCGGTTATTTTTCTTCTAACCACATCCATTCCTACGCCTCTTCCAGAGAGATCAGTTACTACAGCAGCAGTGCTAAATCCGGCCATAAATACCAAATTATATATTTCTTTTTGTGTTAGCACTGCATCGGCTGAAATTATTCCATTAGCAACAGCTTTAGCCCTGATTCTTTCAGGATCAATTCCCGCACCATCATCAATCAATTGAATGTATACATAAGTACCGGAATAAAAAGCCTTCATTAATATTTTCCCTTGCGGAGATTTTCCTTTGCGAACACGTTCTTCGGAAGTTTCCAAACCATGATCGAGGCTATTACGCAAGATATGCATAATTGGCTCATTGAGGCTATCTATAATAGAACGGTCTAGTTCTGTAGTTTCGGTACCTTCCGTTTCAAAAGCAACATCTTTTTTAATTTCTGCTGCCACATCGCGCACCAAACGTTGGAAACGGGTAACTAAATGCTGTAATGGAATGAGTGAAATACTAAAAGCAGTATCGCGTAATTGTTTAGAAAGCTTTTGCATATTTTCAGTAACGGCAGATAGTTCAGGGCTATCGATTGTTTCAGAAAAAAGACTTAAGCGTGCTTGTGTAGTAATCAATTCGCTCACCAAATTCATCATCTTATCAATCTTTGATGAATCAACTCGAATTGAATTGTTATTATTAATTTCTTTCAGATTCTTAATTCCATTTACAACTTTACGTTGTTTATTGGTATCTTCTGTTTCTTGCTCCTTATTACTTGCCAATTCAATAGTAAGCGTTTCAACATTGATGGCTTGGGTTTTATATTTTTCGAGTAATTCAGTTTTTTGCGATAATCCTGAAACTTTCAGTTCTTCTATTTTTAGCTGACAGTAATCTTCAACAAAAATAAAAACATCCTTAACCTGATCGTGACTTATATCTCCTTCGATTAATATATCCCACCAAATATAGGCCGAAGTGGGATCCATTGATGCCCATGCGGGAATTTCATTGAGCCGGGGAAAAACAAAGCATGTTCCTAATGAACATAACTCATCGGTAAGGTAAAGTGGATTTGTTCCATTTTTAAATAGAGAAGCTTGGGGCTTGAACAAAACATAAAAGCACTTCCTTTTGCCAATTGTTTCATTTTGATTGGCTGCAGGTTTGGCAGCAATACTACCAGTATTAACAGCTGTTGCACCTACAATATTTTTCATAACAACAACTAATTTTTCAACATCGGGCAATACAGACTCTGCTAAATCTTCGTTTTCATTAAATAAAGCCTTGAGCAAATCGATAGATGAAAAAGTAATTGTTATGATATTATCATCAACAGGTATTTTACCTTTACGAACCAAATCAAACACACTTTCGAGGTTGTGGGTAAAATGATCGGCTTTTACAAAGCCAAACATGGCACTGCCACCCTTTAAGGAATGCATTATTCGGAAAATTTCCTCAATGATTCCCTTATCGGATTGATTTGCATCCAATGCCAAAGAAGCCTTTTCTAAATCATTGATCAGATCAATGGCTTCCTCTAAAAATCTTTTTTGAAAATTATCCATTATCGTACAATTTTACTTAATGCAGCTAATAATTTTTCAGGAACGAAAGGTTTGGTGATCCAACCTGTTGCTCCCGCACCCTTTGCTTCTTCTTTCTTTTCGGCTTGCGACTCAGTAGTAAGAAAAAGAATGGGGGTAAACTTAAATGCTTCTTTTGCACGCAGCTCTTTAATCAGCGTGATACCATCCATTATTGGCATGTGCAAATCGGTAATAACCAAATCTACTTCTTTACCATTCAGGACATCTAAAGCTTCTTGACCATGCCCAGCCTCTAATACATTATAGCCGGCATTGGCAAGGGTAAGGTTCACAACTTCCCTAATACTGGGGGAATCATCAACAATCATAACTGTCTTACTCATATCTCTATTTGTTTATGCTTTTTACTAATTCATTTAATCCGGCATGCTCAATCAATACAGCATTTTTGGGTGCTGGTATATAATTAATTTTTGATTTAATACCTTTAGACAAAGTATAATTTTTAAAAGCGTACAATACCTGAAGCATCGATAAATCAGAATCGTCATTGTCATTTACTTCAATGCTAATATCAGTAGCACTTTCAGCAACTTTATCCAATTCCTTATAAATGTTTTCAGCGCCAAAAAGATTCAATGTCCCTTTTAATAGAACTGATGATATAATGGCATCGTTTTCTTCTACTGTTTTTATAACTATGTCTGGATTGCTCATAATATATTTATTTAAAATAATTCTACTTCAATACTTTGTGTAAATAGTGTATAGCTTGTTCCTGTAGGTGTTTTAATCTC
>JAIFLP010000089.1 GCA_020049015.1 Bacteroidota bacterium
CAGGAAAGTGCTTCGAAATCGGCAATTAAACATACCGCAACCGTTTGTAGCCATTACTCCACCCATCTTGGGATCAGATATTTCTAATAATCCCAATTGAAATTTACTATGTAAGCCATTCCCATTGTTCCAATCAAATTAATATCTGCTTTCAAAGGCATAGAATAAAGGTGAAAAAGTATAAAGTTTTTAAGGCAACGTTAAATAATTGGAGTAAAAGTTGTGTTATGTTGTATTAAAATGATTAGAAAAATTGCTAAAACAGCGTTTTTAAACATTTTTTGAAGCAAACATAATCTAGATATGATAAATTCAAATAATTGAATTATTTTTTTTTATTTATATTTGCCCATATTATTAACAATTTCAAATAATTAATTATGATTCAAGTAAATGAGTATTTTGGTGGAAATGTAAAGTCATTAAGCATTCAACAAACTGATGGAAATGCAACAGTAGGTGTTATTGCAGCCGGAGAATATGAATTTGGAACTTCTTCTGTTGAGTATATGACCGTGGTGTCGGGTAAAATGGAAGCAATGCTCCCTGGCGAGAATAGTTTTAAAATGTTTAATGAAGGTGAAACATTTAAGGTTGAAAAGAATACACGTTTTAAAGTTAAATGTAGTGCTGATACAGCTTATCTTTGCTTGTATCGTTAATAGCCAACAACCCAGCTTTTAGAATATTTAACTAATTCCTTTTTTTTATGAAAATTCTAGTTCAATGTGTCGCTTACACTCTTGTATTGGTTTTATTGTCATGTACTAATAAGACTGATAAACCTGTTAGCTCTTTAGAAGTAGCTTTTCTTAATCCACCTATTGAAGCGAAACCAAGAGCGTTGTGGGATTGGGTGAATGGAAATTATGATCTAAAAAAAATTACCTATGAATTAGAAGAAGTAAAAAAACAAGGAATGGGAGGGATGGATATCTGGGATATTTCTTCTGTTGTGGATGAAGATTCGGTAGTTCCTGCCGGTCCTGCCTTTATGAGCGATGATTATGTTAAAGCTATAGTGCATGCCATTAATGAAGCTACTCGGTTGGGACTCGATTTGGGTATCATTACCGCCAGTGGTTGGAATTCTGGTGGTAATTGGACTAAATCAGAATATGCCACCATGGGGCTTTATGAAACCAATTATCAAGTTTCAGGCCCAGGAGTAAAGAATTTTCAAATGCCGTTTCCAAATATGGAAATGCTGTCAAAAAATAAATTTGATACTTTGCTAATTAGAATGGATAAATCAGGAAAACCGATTTATTATCGCGATATTAAAGTACTGGCTATGCCCGAAGGAAAAACGTCGTTCTTGAAAAACGAAGTTATTGATATTACTGATAAAATGGACTCTTTGGGAAATATAAGTTGGAATGTACCTAAAGGTAAATGGAAAATCATACGTTATGTATGTACCAATACCGGTCAGCCTATGTTTTCATGCACTCCCAATAGTGTTGGTCCAATGATCGATCATTTTAATCCCGATGCCACAGTTGCTCACATTGAGTACTTCACAAGTCGCTTGCTAAAACATTTAGGCTCTTTTGAGGGTACGTCGTTAAAATATCTTTATTCTGATAGTTACGAGGTAAAAGGTTTGTTATGGACTGAGAAAATGCTGGAAGAATTTAAAAAACGTTTTGGCTATGAAATGGATTTGTATATTCCCGCATTATATGGAAATATTGTTGAAAACGAAGAAATAACATCTCGTTTTTTATACGATTTTAGAAAACTACTTTCTGATCTGATTATTGAAAATCATTATGTAAAGGCTAAAGAAATTTGTAATAAGTACGGTCTGAAATATGCAGCTGAAGCTGCAGGTCCTGGTGCTCCATTACATAATTGTCCTTTTGAATCGCTCAAATCTTCTGGCTCTCTCGATATTCCAAGAGGTGAATTTTGGCACAAAACTTCAGGTCGAAAGGGCGATGATATTTTGCAAGTAATTAAAGGCGTTGCCAGCGCTTCTCATATTTATAATCAAAAATTTGTTGAAGCCGAAGCTTTTACCAGTGTTTGGTTGTGGCAAGAAGGTCCAGGCGAATTAAAACCTACTTTAGATAAAGCTTTATGCGAAGGTTTGAATAGAGTAATTTTTCATACCTTCCCGCATGTTCCTGAAAGAGCAGGAAATCCGGGTTGGGTGTATTCTTTTGGTACTTTAGTTAATACAACCCGCATTTGGTGGCCTAAAGTAAAACCGTTTATGGATTATACTGCCCGTTGCAGTTATATGTTGCAACAAGGAAATTTTGTGGGTGATGTACTTTTTTATTATGGCGATTCTACCCCCAATTTTGTAAATCCAAAGAAATTGGGAGTTTCTGTTCCTTATGGTTACGACTACGATTATGCTAATTCCGATATTATTATTAATAAATTAGATGTAAAAGACGCTAAACTCGTGTTGCCTCACGGTCAATCATACGAGGTATTTGTTCTTCCCAATGTTTCTTATATGGATGAAAATGTAATTAACAAAATTGAATCATTGGTTTCTAAAGGTGCATGGATTATTGGTCCAAGGCCAACCCGATCGCATGGTTTAGCTAATTATAAAAAAAGAGATGCTTCTGTTCGCGCTATGGCTGATAAAATATGGGGTAATATAGATGGAAAAAAAATAACAGAAAACACTTATGGTAAAGGAAAAATATTCTATGGAGTTAGTTTGGAAAATGTTTTGAAATTAAAAAATGTACTTCCCGATTTTATAGCTCCTCATACCGATTCCACTTACACTGCCGACTATATTCATCGCAATATCGACGGTACTGATATTTATTTTATTAGTAATATTTGCAATAAAGATACTTCATTCTATGCATCATTCAGAAATACCAGTTTAGTGCCAGAGTTATGGCATCCTGATAAAGCGTATATATGCAAAGATGTTTTATACAAAAAGACGGCTACGCATACTTCAGTTTACCTTTCTTTGCAAGCTAATGAGTCGGTATTTGTTGTTTTTAAAGATAAAACAGGAAATGCTGCTATTGAAACTCTAAAATATAATGGCCTTGTGTTGAGTGAAGATAATAAAGCGGATATAGCATGGCCGCATATACAATATTCTGATAAAAATATAACATATAAAACAACGGGAGAATACGAAATAACTAAAACAGATAAAAATGTTTTCAAAGTTTCATCTAATAATAAATCTATTCTAGTGGATGGTGCTTGGGATGTGTATTTTGAAAAGAATAAAAAGGCTCCTGAAATGGCTACTTTCGATTCACTTTATTCTTATTCAGTTTCCACCATTGATGGCATTAAGTATTTCTCAGGTATTGCCAAGTATCAAAAATCGATTTCAATAAAGAAAAATAATGATTCAAAAGTGGAAATTGATTTGGGTATTGTTGAGGTTGTTGCGCATGTGTTTGTGAATAAGAAGGATGCGGGAATAATTTGGGGCTTTCCTTTTAAAGCCGATATAACTAATTTTATTGTTGAAGGAGATAATATTATAGAGATTGAAATTGCAAATACTTGGATCAATAGACTCATTGGCGATTCGTATCTGCCTAAACAAGATCGTATAACGAATACAAATATAACCAGAACTCCCAATGCTTGGATGTATAAGTTTAAAGATTTACCAGATAGTAATTATCCTTTGAGATCTGGCGGACTGTTGGGCCCTGTTACTATAATAACTACTAGGAATGTGGCGAAATAGAGTATTATTATTATTATTGTTATTTTGTGCAAGGCTTCTCATTGCACAAAATAACAATAATTTAGTGTATTTAGATCAATTAGATTTTTCTCAAATTATAGCACATTATGGTACGCCGCATATCAATCAATCATTTGGTATGTTAGGTATTACCATTCGTTCTCAAAGCTTTGAACGAGGTTTGGGTGTGCATGCACCTATTTCTTTTTGCATACAGGTAAATAAAAGATTTCATCGTTTTCAAACCATTATTGGCATTGATTCTGAAATAACTTTGCGCCAAAAACTTTTGCTCAATAACGATACTCCAATACCCAATTATGTATATGGGATTCCTAATCATTTAGTATTCAAACCTAATGATTTTAATCAGGGAGCTTCGGTCATATTTAAAATTTCGTCAGAGTCTAAACTTCTTTATAAAAGTTCTGTTTTACACCGCAACGATCAACCAAAAATAATTGATCTAGATATTAGTGATTGCAATCAATTATTTTTAGAAGTTTTACCTTCCGATGATGGTTCTTTTAACGATCATGCCAATTGGGCTATGGCACGTTTGATTTTTAAAGAAGATAGCCTAAAAGGACTGCCTGAGGTTACTAATAGTAAAGAAGATATATTCGTCAATCATATTGGTTATAAACCTTATTCTTTTAAAGAATTTTTATACAGAGGGAGTAAAGCAGATTCTTTTATGCTTATAAATGCAGCAAATAGAGTTATGCAGCTTAAAAGCAGTGTATATAAAAAAAATAATTTTTATGCGGGTGATTTTTCTAACTTTAAAGTACCTGGAAAATATTATATTTTGATAGGGAATCTTCGTAGTGACGTTTTTTCAATAGATGAAAATGTTTATAGTCAAGTATTTTTGAATAATCTGGAATTCTTTAAAAAGCAGCGTTGTGGTCATCCTGAAGCATGGAATGGCTTATGTCATAGCGATGATGGAAGAGAAGATAGTACGGGTTTATACAAAAATCTTTCAGGTGGATGGCATGATGCATGTGATTTACGCAAATGGTCTGCGAATATCGGAAATATCATAGCTTTAGAAAAGGCTTTTCATTCAGCGAATGCAAGTGTTAAAAAAAATATTTTAGATGAGATTCGTTGGGGAAATAAATACTACCATGCACTACAATCGCCGAAAGGTTATTTGATGAATGGTTGCGGTACTGCCAAAAAAGATAACAGGTGGACAGACAACAAAAAGAAAAGTGGCGACGAAAGATTATATTTTTCTACTCCCACTGATACGGAGATACAATTACAATTTGCCCTATCTCAAATACTTTGCGCCCGTTTGTTTTTTAAGGACGATGAATCATATGCCCATATTTGTTTGAATGCTGCTGAGCGATGCTGGAGATGGTTGCAGGTTAATAATACCATGACCGATTCAATTTTAAATCCTGTTCAATTAGGTATTACTTTGTCGCTGTTAAGTACATTTTATAAAGCGAGTCTTGATGAGTCCTATTTACAAAAGGGAAATCAATATTTACTTAAATTGAATGATTTACAAGCAAAAAATGGAGATCTCGCAGGTTGTTTTTTTCATGATACAATAAATAAAATACCGCATTCGGAATTATTTAAAGGTTCTTGGTTTATAGTTGGCTTGTGTGATTGGCTAGACATAGATCATAAAATTATCAATAAAACATTAGCTAGAAATATGCTGGAATTGAATTTGGAATATTTGAAAAGAGTTTCTTCATTTGATGATTTTGGTTTTATCCCTGTTTATGCTTCTAAAAATAAAGCTGGGTCTAATTTTTACATGGATAACATACATTTTCGTTACTTTTATCCAAATCCCGAAGATAATTCTTATTGGAATGGAACCAATCCCCATCTATTATTTTATGCTATTGGCTTAAAAAGAATGGGTTTTATTCTGAATGATTCTATATGTTTTCAATTGATGCAAAAGCAATTAGATTGGGTAATGGGTAGGAATTATTTTAATGTATCGTTTATAACAGAAAATGGATACCGCCACCCCGATTTGTTCAAAACAGGTGAATTCACTCCGCATACTCCTTTAATTAATGGAGGAGTGATGGCTGGCATTGGTGCCGACAAAGATGGGAAACCTGTTTTAAATCCGGGTTATTGGAATACCTGCGAATATTGGAGCCCTGCTGTTGCCTGGATGTTGTGGCTTTTGGCCATACAATAAACTGTCTGGCTGATCAACATGAAATACTGAATAGACTCATTAATAATTTTTTAATTTTTAACTTTTTTAACTATTTTAGTTTCATTTTCGAAAAATATAATAACTTTGCTCTAATTACTAATCTTTTTCTGCAGATGATGCTGCGCAGTGGTATGAGAATGTTAATATTTTACTAACCTAAATTTTTAAAATGATGCAAATCTTAGTGGTGGATGATTCAGCATGTGACAATACATTGCTGAAAAGGGTGTTGAATGCTGAAGGATATGAAGTGGTATGTGCATTTAATGGTCAAGAGGCTCTTGATAGATTAAAAGAAATAAAACCCAGTTTAATTATTTCAGATGTTATGATGCCTGTAATGGATGGTTTCGAATTCTTAGAAAATATGAAATCGGATGATCTATGTGCAAAAATTCCTGTTATTATGCTTTCTTCTGCTTCCAGTGTAATTCGCACTGCAAAAGAAATGGGTATTGAAGATTTCTTAAGCAAGCCAATAGATAAAGAATTATTATTAGAAAAGGTAAAAAAATTAGTAAACTGATTTTACCTTGTAAAAATTGGCGTTGTTGCTGAGGCTATAAATGAAAATCCATTGCCGGGTGAACTATTTATGATGTATTCGCCATCAATAGATTTCATTCTGTTAATGATATTATTTATCCCCATGCCTTTGTGTTCATTTGTTCCTGATGTATTTATTTCCATCCCGCAACCATTGTCCTTATAACTTAAGTGCAATTTACCTTTCTCATAAGTTATATGTATATTGATTTGGCTGGCTTTAGCATACTTTAGCGTGTTGTTTATTAATTCGTTTGTAATCCTATAATAAATTAATTCAATATTAGGGTTCACTTTAAATCCTTGTAAATTCTGATGAATTACAATAGGAATTAAATGCTTCTTACTTTCAGTTATTTGATTGATAGCTGAAACCAAACCATAGGTGTTTAAAGTATATGGACTTAGATTATTCGACAATTCTCTAATGCTACTAATTCCATTCTGAATTAATTTTTGTATACTATCCATTAAAAACTTGTTTTTCTCTTGGTCATTACTATCCTGAAGTGAATTCATGTACATTCTTATACTAGATAGAATTGGCCCAAGCTCATCATGTAAATCTTCTGATATACGCCGGCGTTCATTTTCTTCCGTCTCAATTACCGAATCAATGAGTCGCTTTTCCATATTAAGACGTTCGGTAATATCTCGAGCTATTGTTAATATTGCTTGCTGTCCTTCATATATTATAAGTTTAGAGTTTATTTCCAAGGGTATCACGCCACCATTTTTACAAATCATTTCAATGGATGTCGGTAATACGTTTCCGGTTTTTTCAAGCTGAACCAATCTTTCTTTCATTATTTCAAGATACTTTTCAACAATTACATCGCTAACTTTGTAATTGCTTATATCATTCTTCGAATAACCAGTAGCATTTTTAAAGGCTTCATTGGTTTCTATAATATCTTGCTGGTAATTAGTTATAACAATGAAATCAATACTGGAGTTGAAAATATTTCTGAATTTTTCTTCGCTTTTTATCAGGTTACTAAACATTAATTTGCGTTCCGATCTAATCTGCGCTTCTTTTATCTCACGTTCTAATGCCGGAACTATTCGTATCATATTATCTTTCATAATATAATCATGAACGCCTGCTTTCATCATACTTACAGCTATATCCTCGCCAACTGTGCCCGATAATAAAATAAAGGGTGTCTCTAAATCATATTCTTTATAAATGCCCAACGCTTCTGAACCAGAAAAACCAGGCATGGCATAGTCACTTATAATTGCATCATATTTATTGTTTTGGAAGCATTGCCTCAAGCCCATAGCATCATCCACTCTGGTCATATCCAACTTGTATCCTTCTTTTTGAATGAATCTTGATAACAAAAATGCATCGTCTTCGTTATCTTCTATCAACAATAGTTTAATTCTTCTTTCCATTTCTATTAAATATCTTGTAAGGTTTCATTAATATACAACCAATATTTACCAATGTAATTTACCGATTCTACAAACTCATTATAATCAATAGGTTTACGGATATAACTATTGGCGCCGTGCCGGTAGCTTTCTTTTATATCTATATCTTCATTAGATGTTGTTAATACAACAATTGGAATTGTTCTAAATTTATCTTCTTTTCTTATCGTCTTTAAAAACTCTAAACCGTTAACTTTGGGTAAATTAATGTCTAATAAAATTAATTTTGGAAGTAATTCTGGTAATACATTATTTAAATAACCTATTGCCGATGCCACATCATACTTGAATTCAATCGTAACATTCAAGTGATTTTTTTTGAATGCCCTCAAAGTCAAATCAATATCATCTTGATTGTCTTCAATTAATAAAATATTCCTATGCTCCATGAATGTTCAACTTGATGTATATACTTGTTCCCATATTTACTTTGCTTTCTGCAAAAATCTCACCTTTATGTAAATTAATAATTCTTTGAACAATAGATAAGCCAATTCCTGTTCCTGGAAATTCACTGTTGTGATGCAAACGCTGAAAGGCTGTAAATAATTTTTCTTTGTATTGCATATCAAACCCCGCACCATTGTCTTTTATAATGATGTATTTAATACTATCTTTATAATCTGAGTATACTGAGATCTCGGTATTCTCATTTTTAGAGGTGAATTTCCATGCGTTCTCTAATAAATTTGATATGGCTATTTGCAATAAATGGCTGTCGCCTCTTACCATTAAATTGTCTTCTATTGATATTGTTGCTTTTCTTTCAGGTTGTGAAAATCTCAATTCTTTTAATATACTATTAGATAAAGCAGTAATATCAACTATTTCTTCTATTATAGTATGTCTACTTATTCTCGATAGCTTTAAAAGATCGTTTATTAAACCCGACATTCTGCTTGTTGCAGTTCGTATTCTTGCCAATACTGCTTTTCCTTCCGTGTCTATATTGCCAGAATAATCTTCTATTAATATTTGACTAAACCCGTCAATACTCCTTAATGGCGCTCTTAAATCATGCGATACAGAGTAACTAAAACTCTCCAATTCCTTATTGATTTGCTGTAAATTTCTCGATTGAGTTTCCAATTCTTCATTTTGATTGCTAATGATGGAATTTTGTTGCTCAAATTTTTTCGATAAATTCAGTTTGTTTCTGTATAATCTAATTGTTATTGAGAGTAATATCGCAATCACTAATGATAAGAACGATACTAAATATATGATTTGTCTTTGATTCTTTATTATATTTTGCTTTATGCCCAAATCTTCCGCTTGTGATTTAATATTCTTCTTTTGAAAAATAATACTATCTTTTTGAAATGCTATTATTTCTTCTTGTTTCTGAATGTTGTTTATTAATTTTTTTAATTGTTTATTCTTTTTACTTACTTCAGTATTAAGTGTTTTTAATGTTTCACTTTGATTAGTAATGTCTTTTAATTTATTGTCTATTTCAATACTTAAATTTTCAAGAATAGCATTTTGATCATTAATGCTTAGTTTTTGAATACGGATATAATCATTTTGTATTTCTATATCTTTCAATTGCTCAATAATTCTTAATTCTTGATTTTTAATCATCTTTAATTGTTCTTCTACTTTTGTTTTTTCTTTTCGCAATGAGTCCTCTGAAATTCGGTATAAATTACGTAAATCTATTTCAGTTCCTCCTAACAATAGTATTGAAGGATCTAATTCCATTCCATTTGCCGATATATTTCTCTTATTTGTTTCAAAACTTAAACGAGTCGATTTGGTTAAATCGTACAAAAAATTAATCATTATAAACGACTTACTGTAACTATTGTTGGAGATTACAAGTATTGGATTTACGCCAATCGATTTTTTTAGTTTACTCAAACTAAATGTTCTAAATTCGTTTAGGTATAATGCCTGTACTTCCTTAATTTCACTATAATCGTATGATTTAAGATAGATGCATTTTATAGGTTTATTGCGTACTGTAGTGTATTTTTCTAATTGTCTTATGCGATTAACAATAAGTGAGTCTTCTTGATAAAATCCAATTCTGAAACTGTCTAATTTTTGCTCATTGGGCCAGGTAATATTCTGTGCAAAACGGATGATGAATACCGATTTTAAATCATCCATCCTAATTGACTGTCCTTGCATTGCTAGCAATGCAATTAAATTTAAAAAAATACTAAATAGTATCTTTTTCATGCATCATTATTAATCTAAATTGTCTATTCTTACTGCTGAAATCACTTTTTTCACCCTTAATAGCTTATTGATTACAGCATCTAAATGAGCATTGTCTTTTACGATTAATTTAATGTATCCTTCAAAATAACCATTGCTGCTGTTTAAATTTACAGAAATTACATTTACTTTTAAATCTTTTGATATAACATCGGTAATCTTGCTCAATATACCAATCTCATCAGAGCCTTTTACTTTTATTGCGGTACGAAAAAAAGACTTGCCATCACTGCCAGCCCATCTTGCTTTAACCATCCTATATCCGTACAATGATAACATTTGCTTGGCATTTGGACAATTTATCTGATGAACTTTAATGCCATCATTGATCGTTACAAATCCAAAAATATCATCTCCAAATGAAGGATTACAACATTTAGCCAACTTATATACCATAGTGGCTGCCTTCTCGTCTATCAATAAAGTATCTTCTACTTTATTTTGTAATGAAGGAATCACTTTTTCTATTGGAACTTCTCCAATTTTTTCAGCGCCACTGCCCAATTGTTCACTATTAATCTTGAATATAGTTTCCTTAATATCGGTTAAACTTATTTTTTCAGAGCTAATTAAATAGTAAAAATCGACAGATGTCTTTAGTTTTAAATGATGTATTAAATTATTAACTAGTATATCATTATAAGGGATTTTCCAATTTCTTAACCTGCGCTTGAATATTTCTTTACCATCTTCAGCAGCTGCAAGCAATTCTTCTTTAATAGCGAGCTTAATTTTATTTATGGCTTTGGAGGTAATAACAAAATCCAACCAATCATTTTTAGGCTTTTGATTTTTTGATGTTATTATCTCTATCTTATCACCCGTATTTAAAGTCTGACGTATGGGTACGTTTTTTCCATTTATTTTAGCACCAATGCACTTACTTCCAACATCTGAATGTATTTCAAATGCAAAGTCCAACACCGTAGCTCCTTTCGGAAGCTTTTTCAATTCGCCCTTCGGAGTGAATACAAATATTTCATTGGAATATAAGTCTAATCGCAAATTATCAATAAAATCGATCGACTCTTTTTCAGGCGCTTCTAGTATTTCTCTTATTTTATCTAAGAGTTTATCTAAGTCAACATCTGCTTGCTGTCCTTTATATTTCCAATGGGCAGCCAAACCCTTCTCTGCAATCTCATTCATTCTTGCTGTACGAATCTGTACTTCAACCCATTTACCTGATGTAGTAACAACCGTTGCATGCAAGGATTCGTAACCAGTTGATTTGGGAACAGATATCCAATCCCGCATGCGTTGAGGATTCGACTGGTACAAGTCTGTAACTATGGAAAATGAACGCCAACAATCTGATTTTTCTTTAGATGGTTTTGATTCTAAAATAATACGTATCGCAAATACATCATATATTTCTTCAAAATCAATTCCCTGCTTGTTCATCTTATTCCATATCGAATAAATCGATTTGGTCCTGCTCTTTACTTCAAATTTTAACTTCTGCTTTATTAGGCCTTCAATGATAGGTTGCGTGAAATCTTTAATAAACTTGTTTCGTGCACTTGCCGTTTCTTTTAGTTTGGTTTCTATCAAAAAGTATTTTTCCGGATTTAAATACTTCATAGATAAATCCTCAAGCTCTGATTTTAAATTATACAAACCCAAACGATGACCTATGGGCCCATATAAATCAAATGTTTCGCGGGCAATTTTTAATTGACTTTCTTTTGTCTCATGATCTAAATTACGCATTACAAACAATCGATCAGCCAATTTTATAAGAATAACCCTTACATCACTTACTAATGTTAATAATAACTTTCTGAAATTTTCTGCATTACTGCCAGAATGAGCAGTATCAAAATCTGGAATTTTTAACAACTCCTGAACCAGCAAAAATATCTTTTTATTAAAATGCAACTCTATATTTTCTATAGGAATAGTACCAATTTGCACAAATTTGTATAGCATAGAAGCCGCCAGTGAATCTTCATTTAAGCCCAACTCATTTACCGTTACTTGAGCAACCTGCAAACTATGTAAAATCAATGCCTCATTTCTACAATGAGCACAATTGGAACATGCATCATCGATAAAAGAATATATTTTCCTAACCAATTGCGTTTCAATAGGCTGTGGAGCCATGCTGCAATATCGAACCAAACGTCGGTATTGCGATAAAATATGATTGGGAATAATTATTTTTTTCATACTATCTGTAAAGTCCAGCACCTACACCTAATGTAAATACTGAATAATAATCATATGTGTAATC
Organism: Bacteroidota bacterium; assembly: GCA_020049015.1. GTDB lineage: Bacteria > Bacteroidota > Bacteroidia > Bacteroidales > DTGW01 > JAIFLP01. The sequence continues at coordinate 12,361 of JAIFLP010000089.1, forward strand.
TGCATAGATGGTGAAGAATATAAATTTAAGTCTAGCACCAATATTGTAACGTAAACCGCTATTATTTCGAATATCCATATTTATTGGGTTATTGATAACCTGAGCATCACCAACTTCTAAATTACCAGTTGCTGTATTTACTGTTGGAAATGGATAGTTTCCTTCTAATGATAATTTAGTACGAGTATGACTATATCCCACACCTCCGTATACATTAAATAAGGGTAGGGTAGAGGAGGCAATTAACATACCTGTGATACCTTCAACATTCATGGCCATTTGCTGATTGTTGAACATTTTTGTGGTATTATAAACAATATTCATAGCACCTGAATTTAAAGGCTGATAATTCACATTGGATGTAGTATTAAATCTGGTATATCCCCCTAAAATACTTACATCCATTGGTATTAATTTATCCATCGGTAAGTATTGAAAAATACTGTGTTTAAGGCCAAATCCATATAAACCTAATTTTCCCGCATCAAATAAATTTATATCGGGTACATAGCGAAACATTAATTCTGTTCCTTTTAAAAAACCTACATTCAATTGCAACATAGGCATTGGAAATATTCGCATGCCCGTTCCAGAAGGTGTATTAAAGCGAGCAATTTCATAATCATTGCCAGCAATATTTTCCGTATACACTAATTGAGGTCCTTTTTCTCGAAATTTCCCAGCAACAGTAGGTGCCATATTATCCGCAGGATTAGCAAGACTCAAATTTTCTAATCCAATACTTGAAATATCAAAAGTTTTATCTGCTGAGGGCGCAATACCAGTTATAGTAGAGATATTAACGCTAAAACCAACCAACTTATGTGGTTTTGCACTATTGTACCAACCTCCATTTAAACTGGCTCCAAACATGTTACCCCAAGGTTTAAGATAGGCTTCAAATAACTTACTGGCATCGGCAGTTCCTGCTCTTAAAAAATCTGTTTGTACAAATTTTTGAGCCTTTAAACCTAAGCTACTAGCTGCAATAATAATAGCTAAACCCAATATTCTTAATTTATTTTTCATATTTATCTTGGTTTTATATTTCAATTCCTAAAAATCGGAATTTTATTTGTTATTTCCAAATACTCTTAGCCTTATTATTGCAAATAATTCTTATTTTTGTTCAATGGAAAATACCATACATAACAGGCCTTTAGCCGATAGAATGCGACCATTGAAATTAAGTGATTACAAGGGTCAATCTCATATTTTGCAGGGTGCTTTGGGAAAAAGTCTCGATAAAGCAATGTTGCCATCTCTTATTTTGTGGGGTCCTCCAGGAACAGGAAAAACAACCTTGGCTTATCTTTTGGCGTCACATTTGAATCGAACCATGTATGTTTTAAATGCTATAAGCTCTGGCGTTAAAGATGTAAGGGAAACTATTGAAAAAGCTGAAAAACAACGTTTCTTTAATGCTGCTGCACCCATACTTTTTATTGATGAAATTCACCGATTTAATAAAGGTCAACAAGATTCTTTGCTTCATGCAGTTGAAAAAGGTATAGTGACTTTGATTGGTGCTACTACTGAAAATCCATCTTTTGAAGTAATTGCTCCTCTGCTTTCTCGCTGTCAGGTATATGTATTAAACCATTTAAGCGAACCTGAAATGAAAGAAATCCTGCACAGAGCATTAGAGCAGGATTCTGTATTAAAAGAATTTACAGTCAATATTGCTGAATATGAAGCATTATTTCAGTTGTCAGGTGGCGATGCTCGAAAATTATTAAATACCCTCGAATTAATCGTCCTATCCGCATCTATTAATGGACATATTGAAATTACCAATCAGAATGTGTTGGAAATAGTTCAAAAAAATATTGCTCTATACGATAAAGGTGGCGAGCAGCATTATGATGTTATTTCTGCTTTTATAAAATCAGTTAGGGGTAGTGATCCTAATGCTTCTATATATTGGTTGGCTCGAATGTTAGATGGTGGTGAAGATATTAAATTTATTGCCCGCAGGTTGATTATTCTCGCAGCTGAAGACATCGGACTTGCAAATCCAAATGCTTTGCTTATTGCTCAGAGTTGCTTTAATGCTATTCAAGTTATAGGTATGCCCGAAGCCCGCATTATTTTATCTGAGGCTACTATTTACTTAGCTACTTCGCAAAAAGGAAATTCAGCTTATTTGGCTATTGATAAAGCACTGGAATATTGCAGAAATAATAAGGCGCATCCAATTCCATTACACTTAAGAAATGCGCCTACGCAGCTAATGAAAAATTTAAATTATGGTGCGCAGTATAAATACCCTCACGATCATCAAGGAAATTTTGTTTATCAATATTATTTGCCTGATGATTTGAAAGACATGAAATTCTATCTACCCCAAGATAATCCTAAGGAAAGAGAAATAGATATTCGTATGAAATCTTTTTGGAAAAAGTAATATATATATAAACTACTAAAAAAACAGATTATGCAAAAAGCTATAATATTATTTATAATATTCGTTACTCTGTCAAGCGGTAAATGTACTTTAGAAGATTTAACAATTGAACGTCAGAATTATTCTGGTACCAATCTTAGAATAGATGGTGTTTATTATAACAAGCCTGATAAAGCCCACTTTTTTTTATATCGAAATGGTGTTTTCTTTTCTGGAGGTTCTGGTTTTAGTGGCTCAATTAGTGAATTAATAATGTTTCGTTCAATAGAGGAAAATAATAGCTCTATGAGTAAACTGCCTTATTGGTGGGGTGTTTTTAGAATTGAGAATAATGAAATTGTAATCGAAAAATGGATGTCAGGAGATTCCTTTAAATATAGAACTCATAAGTTTGGTG
>JAIFLP010000054.1 GCA_020049015.1 Bacteroidota bacterium
AAATGAATCAACATGCAATTGATACCAGCTTTGGTATAACCAATCTTTTTAATAGAGTCTATTATGCCCATCTTGATTGGGGCAGGATAAACAGACCAGGACGAAGTTTTGAGTTGTTTTTGAAATATATTTTTTAAAGAATTTATCAATATGCGTCCTGAAAGGCGCAAAGCGGCTGGGTAAAAAAAATAAAACCTTTGTAATGGGTTTCCAGTTTATTAATCCTAATTGATCTTGAGTTAATCGTTTTTTTTCTATAGTATTACGCAACATAAGGCCTACTTTCAGCGTCTCAAATTCTCTTTTAAGTTTATCACGACGAATATTACCTTTTTTGCCGTATACTTCGTCCTTTATATCTGACCAACTTGTAACATTTATATTATTATTACCCAGGATGGCTTTAATATATTTTATTATAGTGCAGATGTAGTTGAAGATATTAGTCCTAGCTTGTATAGTGGAAAAACTTTAATAATTACCGTTGATCCTTCATTAAAACAAACTTTGGAAATGTATCAATCTTCAATGTATGATGTTTATGGAACTGATAGTTTTATAGTGGAGTAATCATTTAAAAATAATATCCTTATTCAGACTAAAAGAAAATGAATATTTCTGTGCTAATTGCGTTTCGTTATAATATGAATAAACTGGAATATCTACTAGAAAGGAAATGTTCCAGGTTTCCCCTATGCTGTAGTTAATTTGGGGCACTACAAAAAGCAGGTTGGATCCCGATGCTTTTATTTCGCTGTTATCCAAGTAGTAATTGTGGTTGCGGGTTCTGAATTCATTCCTTATTTGCATTATCAAAGTAATGTTTTCAATCGTTTTTGGCCATGTTATATATAATTTTTTCGAATAAAATAGTGCATTATATAGTGCTTGACCGTATTTAAAATCATTGGCATTTTTGAAATGATATTCATAGCGGTTAATCAAAAATATTCTGTATGAATACATCGAATTTTCTTTTATAAAATAGGATTGCAGTACAGTACCATATGACATCATTGAAGGTTGCGCATCTATTGGTAATTCACTACCTTCCTTAGATTGTGGCTCAAACCGTAATGGAATTTTTGCACCAATACCCATCGTCCATTTTATTTTTCTTATCGGTTCGTGAAACAGATTTCTTTTTAGCGACAAAACAGAATGAGTTAATCCGCTACCTGAAATGGTCGATTTATTTAATCCGATTGAATTATTATATTTCAGTGTTTTGTTTATAAAATAACCTGTCTCTATATCAATGCTGGTTCTATCTGTTATGCCGTAGGCAAGAGTATTGCCCACATAATTGTATTTAGCTTTTTCGTATAATGAATAGGGATGAGGTTGGCTGCCGTGATAATATTGATCGGAATAGCCATATCGGTTGTAAAAATTAATGCGCAAGACTTTCTTATTCATATTACCTACATTGGATGCACCCGCAATAGGATTTCCTGGCGATGTAAAGCATTGTGCATTTAACCCAGATACAATGAACAATAGCACCAATAGATGAAAAAATAGTTGGTACATGTTAATAAACTGTTACAACGATACTTTTCGTAAGACTTTTTTTTGAGACATCACTAACTTTACAATTGATATTGATTTTACCCATAACGCAAGGTCCTGCAATATATTGAACGGTGGATCCGGAACCCACAATATCCCCGGCATCTACACTCCATGAAAAATTTAGTTTGTCTCCTTCTGCATTTGCTGTAATATTGAGTACTTCCGATTGTTGTATGCTATCCTTATCAGCTTGCAGCGAATGAAACAGCAATTCGCTATTGGCATTTTGTGTTTCCTCTTTACATGAAAACACGAGCGTTAAACATAAAAGGATGGTAAAGTAAATCGACTTTTTTATCATGACATTTTTTTGATTAATAAATTGATATAAGCTGTGTGGTTAGTTTATTTTGATTGTTTTTTATTTGTATAATATATATACCATTAACAAAATGTTCTACAGAAATAGCCTCATCCACCGTTACTGATTTATTTAGCATTGAATTCCCTTGTAAGCTGTAGATTTCTATTTGTAAGTTTTGATCATTATTTGGAGTATTGATACTTATTGTTTTGTTGTTTGAATTGTAAACTGGATTAAATGTACTTGTAGAAGACGTTAATATTTTATTTACCGGATTATTGGCAAGGCATCTAACCGACATGGCATAGGATTTGGGAAATGTATTCCATCTACCTACAGTTTCATCGTTTGTGCGCAAACACCTGCGGTAAGCATTGTTTCCAAATTCGGTAGAAGTGTAAAAATACATATAGCTTCCTCCCGCACTAAAGCTTGCATAAGATGTGCGAAGACCGGAATATAATGCTTCAAACCCACTGCTTCCTCCAGATTTTAATTGGGTTCCTTGATTGCTTCCCCGCCAGTCGTTTAATATTTCAGTGGTAGAAGCATTCATCCCCAGCGCAATTTCCATTTCTTTTACCTCGTTATCACTGGGAATATGCCAACCATCCGGACAAATTCCTTGTGCTTTTTCATTTTTTACGTATGCCATTGCTTCATCCCATGTATATAAAGCACCAAATAATTCACAGTTTTTAGCATCGTCGTTATAACAATATTTTTCAATAGCTTGATTATTTGAAGGGCTTTGACTGCCTGTGATTTGCGTTCCACCCCGATAGCTTTGTGCCATCCAACACTGATTGCCAATAATTACGGTAGAATATTTTAGCCCATCCTTACTATCTGTAATGCTGTCACCACAATGCCACTGGGCATTTACGCTGCTTGTTATTCCAATTGTGATGGAAAATAATAAAACGATAATTCTATTATAATAAATCATTATCCTTAAATTTTTGTTTGTTTTAAGATATCAAATGCTTTTAATTGACTATCGATTTGAATAACGAAACAATGTTACAAAAATATTTCTATAATGACAAATTAATTCTATAATTTATCTTCGGAGCATGTTGCCAATTTTTATTCCCAAATACAGAGTACGTGCTTGCATTGGACCATACATATAGGCTGGATCTCTGTTGATCCCCAAATCAAAATCACGTTGATATGAATTGAAGATATTTTTTATTCCTGCAAAAAAATCTATTTTAGCTCCGTTCAGTGCATACAAATACGAAATTTTTGTTCCCATATCAAAAAAATCTTCTGTAATACGCAATTCACCGTTATCATCGGTTAACGGACCAAAATAAGGAACTTTCATTTTACCTGTATAATTGCCGGTAAGGTTGAAGCATAGGCTTTCGGTAAGGTCGAAATCGATGGCCACAAAACCATATTGTTTGGGCGATTTAAAAAAATCTTTTTCGTTGAATGCCTGATCTTTATCATATCGACTCGATTGTAGGGTATAGCCACCATTGGCACTGAAAATTTTGCTGTACCTGTATTTTATTTCTGAATTGAAACCTTTAACTGTGGCTCCATTTTCGGCATTTTTGCGTGTATAAATTACAATACCTTTTTCATCCGGACTTCCTATATCGTTCACAAAAGGTTTTTCTAGTCGGGTATAAAAACTTTCTATAAGGAAACCTAAATAATGCTGACCAAAGCCTTTATTTAAATCGATAGATGTCGATATGCTGTTGCTTGATTCCTGCTTTAGTGCGGGATCATTTTTATGAAATATTTGTCGACTTCCAGATGTTTCAATATGCAAATCTTCATCAAATATTTGTGGCGATCTAAAGCCTTGACTATAACTCAATCTGGTTTGAATCAATTTGTTGATGCGGTACATAATGGCCAAACGCGGACTGAAAACACTTCCTGTTTTTGCGTTTAGTTCTTTGCTCACATCATCTATTCTATAATTGTCGTAACGAGCTCCTGCCGAGAATTTTATATCTCCCAACTTATAATCGAATTGGGTAAATATACCGGTTATTAGCGAGTATTGGTTTGCAATTACACTGTTTTCGGTATGAGGAATCGATTGAATACTATCGTTAATTATTATAGCGTTTTCAATATCAGGATAACCCAATTTTTTGTCACGTAAAAAACCGCCCGTATTTTCAACACCACTAACGATATTTATGTTTTCTCTGCTTATTTTATACTGTATTCCCGCATTGTAAGTACGGTCAACACTTTTACCATAATCTTTCAGAGATTTATCTGCACCGTAATACGAATCTCTTTTTAAATATTGACCTGAAATATAAGCTGTAAGCAAATCGTATTGGTGAAAATATTGTTCGTAAACCAGCGACAAATTTTTCATATCGTGTTTCACTGCTTCAGCAACATCTCTCTCATGTAAAGGAGAGTCAAATTTATTTCCTCCTGCACGTTCTTCTTTGATATTAAAAAAGTCGATGCTTATTTTATTCTTATTATTAAAACGCCTAAAAAATTTTGTTCCAATGGTACTGTTGTCCATTTCTGATGTTTCTGAAAAACCATCCCTATTGGCATCAAATGCTTCTCTTCGTCTGTTGAAACCATATACAGCAATACCTGTTTTGGTATCGGGTGAAATAATGTTTGTATTAAAGGTTGCGGTATAGTTTCCTATTTTATTAAATTCAGGAATATCTGTATTTACACCAAGTTCATAAGAATTTGTAATGGGATCCTTTAAAATAATGTTAACCGTGCCAGCAATTGCATTGCTACCAAATAAAGCTGAGCCCCCGCCACGCACAATTTCCACTCGTTCAATCATATTTGCAGGTATAAGTTCCAAGCCATACACCCCTGCCAATCCACTAAAAACGGGTCTGCTGTTTATTAGTATTTGGCTATAGGGTCCTTCCATTCCGTTCATGCGGAGTTGCGTAAAACCACAGTTCTGGCAATTATTTTCCATACGTAAGCCGGGACAAAAATTCAATCCTTCACTTAAATTGATTGCTTGTGAGGAAGAAAATAACTTTGGTGCAATGGTATTTACCACTACCACCGCATCCATCCGTTTCTGCTCCGACCGATTTGATGATACCACTACATCGTCTAGGTTCAAAACATCTTCTTCCATTTCAAAATTCACTTCAATAGTGTTGCCCGTTTTTACGTCAATTATTTTTTCTATTGTTTTGAAGCCTAATACCGATGCAACTATTGCATATCTGTTTTCGGGAAGATTGATAAGTTTATAATGACCGGTTTCGTCTGTTAAAATGCCTATAGTAGTTCCTTTTAAACTGATATTTACAAATGAAAGGTGCTTGTTATTGTGTAAAACGTGTCCCACTATGTTTGCATCCGTCTTCCCCTTTTCTCCTTTTGCCGATGCACATAAAATGAGCAACATAAATAAGTACTTGTACATAATATCTAATTTTGGGTAGCAAATGTACTGGCTCTTTTTTAGATTACCCTCATTATTAATGATGATTTTATAGAATTTCTTCCGGTTTGATTAACTGATTCATAATGGCATATACCGTGAGACCGGCAACCGATTTAATCCCAAGTTTTTCAGTAATACTTTTCCTATGGCTTATTACTGTATTAATACTAATATATAATCTATCTGCTATTTCTTTATTTAACATACCACTTGCTACACATTTGAGCACATCTATTTCCCTTTCGCTGATTTCCGATTTGCTAGGACTTGCTTTTTGGGGTTGAAGGAATAAAGATTGAATTTTTTTAAGAATTATTTCTTCTGAATCTAATACATCTATGGACTCAACACATAGTGAACCTGATTGCTCTTCAGATTTAATAACGCAAAAATATATATGTTTATATTTTTCTTTATATTCAGATTTAAGATTTATATAATCATCAAAATCTAAAAAAATGGTCGTGTTTTCTTTTTTTTCAAAAATCAAATCGTTTATTCCTATGCTTTCAGTTATGGGATATGAAAAACCTATATTGTAGATTATACGGTATATACCCTGATTGGTAATATATGAATTGCTAGCTAATACAATTTCCATTTAGTTAATGTGTTTTTTAGCCTGCGATATAACTTCTTGTTCTAATATTTTTACTTTTGGAATCAGCACTTGATCTTCCATGCGGGCATGGTCTGACAAATCTTTTTCAAATCGGAACAATTCAAGTAACAACTTTTGAGAAATGTATTGGTTTATGATTGGCGGGAAATATTTCATGATTAAATTCTTCAAATCATGAATCTTGTCCTCTAAGTTACTGTGGTCTTTTTCAAATTTAATTATACTTTGTTCTTTTATTTTTTCAGTTAATTCAACGCTACATGTTTTATTGGTTACGGAAATTTGTAACTCCCTTATATAGGGGAAAACATTTACTTCTTCTTCGTTGAAGTGCAACTCTATTTCGTGCAGGTATTCTTTAAAAAAATTGTTCAGCAATGATACATTTTGAACTGATTTATCTTTGCCATCAGCGATTAATTCGTTAATTAGAATACTAATATCGGGTATCTTTTTATATAAAAAGTATTGATGTGATCGCAACAAATATTGAATGATAAGTTCAGTTTTGAATTCAGATAGTCTATTGCTCGGAAAATAATTGGGATTGTGATACGAATTGAGTATTTCTAAAGCAAAATGCACATCCATATTCTGTTTTATACAATACTCTTCAATGGTCTCATTTCCAAATCCAAATGAAATACCCAATCTGCTTAATACTGGTATTAACTTATAATCTAATGATATTATTTCTGTAATTTTTTGATTGCTTTGTATGGGTAACATAGTATTTTTATTAATGATCACATTGTTCAGTATGTTCATTTTCTTGATGTGAAGCTTCTGTTGCATGTGAATGTGCATTAGAAATACTGATGAATAGTATAAGGACTAATCCTGCAACGATGGCAGAAAGTTGTATGATAGCATTTTTCTTGGAATGATCCTTGTTTAATTCGGGAATTAAATCACTTCCCGCAAGGTAAATAAATATGCCCGCAGCCAAAGGTAAAACGTAAATAGATAGTTCCTGAAGTTTTGCTCCGGCCATTAATGTTAGTGCACAGCCTAATACTGAAGTTAATGCCGAGTAAAAATTAAATAACAGAGCCTTTTTTTTAGAAAACCCTGAATGGATTAATATTCCAAAATCACCAATCTCTTGCGGGATTTCATGAAGCAATACTGCAATGGTAGTGCTGATACCAATTTCGGGACTTATTAGCCATCCTGAAGCTATTAAAATGCCATCGATAAAATTATGAAACCCATCCGCAACCAAACTGAGATATCCAACTGAATGGGTATGACCTTCATTGTTTTCTACCCTATGGTCATGATGCCAGTGAAAGAATTTCTCTAGTATAAACATGATTAGTATACCTGTTATTACTAAAATGCCAATTATTTTATAATCGCTTAATACATGAAAGGCTTCAGGTAGTAACTGAAAAAAAACATTACCCAATAATGCGCCAACGGCAAAACTAACCAAAATAAACACTATTTTTTTGAGTTTTTGGGTGCTGAGTAATACAAATACAATTCCTATTAGCGATGCAAAACTCACTATTATGGTGCTTGCTATAGGATAAATCCAATGGTTAGTTTCAATCATCCTTTTTATAAATTAGTTGTTCTAAATTTTGTTGTAAATCATTGCGACTGATTTTTTTTCCTATAAAAACCAGTTTAGAAAAGGCTTGTTCATTTTCCCATGCACTCCCTTCCTCAAATAGAAAAGAGCCGCGTACCGAGTGGAATATATATTTCTCAGGCATATCATGAAATGCCAATATCCCTTTTGCCCTGAAAATATTATTCCGATTAAAATATAAGTAATTACGGATCCAGAAGCTGAAAAGCTCCATATCAAGGAAGCCCGGTATAACAAATCCCTCTGATACAATTTCGTGCTTGAATTGAATTTTAGGTTTGCTGATTAAACTATTGTTCTGATAGCCCAATACAGAATTATCCATGCTCAAGCCTTTAAATTCGCGTACCGATTTCTCCAATTCTTTACCCGAATAGGCATAGGTATCGAGTATGTTTTTATTGTGTATTGCTGCGTTTTTTATGGATTCAATGCGGGCAACCGGGTTCAAAGAATGTAATTTTTCTTTTAATTCATCGAGATAATCGGCATTTACTAAATCCGTTTTATTCATCAATAGGATATCTGACAAAGAAATTTGTTGCCGTATTTCTATTTGTTCTTCATATAATTCTTCAAAATTGGCCGCATCTATCAAACAAATTACACTGTCAATTTTAAATTGTAATTGAATATTTTCGTCGTCTACAAATGACTTTACAATGCTTATAGGATCGGCAATACCGGTTGTTTCTACTAACAGATGATTAAAAACATAATCGCCATTCAATAATTTGTCAATCGTATCACTAAAATCGTTATTCAAACTGCAACAAATACATCCATTCGATAACTCAAATATTTTTTCGTTGGCGCCAATGATCAATCCGCTATCGATACCTATTTCGCCAAATTCATTTTCAATTATAGCAAATTTCTTTTGCGGGTATTCTTTTATCAGGCTGTTTAATAAGGTTGTTTTTCCGCTACCTAAAAAGCCTGTAATGATGCTTACCGGTATTCTACTGTCCATTATGATTTGTTTGATTTGCATTGTTCACAATTGCCTCGGAGTATGACTTCTGTATCCAGAATATCATATCCATTGGGAATTTGGTATTGTCCCATTTTAAAATCGGGTATACAAAGTACTTTCTTGCAATGATTGCAATAAAAATGTGCCCGACTATGAGCATTAAAATGACCATGACTTATGGCATATTTTATTTTGTTGTTATCTAATATAATTTTATGGATGATGTTTTTTTCTATTAATACCTTAAAAGATCGGTAAAATGTAGTGCGGTCAAATTCACTTTGCAAACTACATTTAATTTCATTTTCTGAAAGTGCTTGATGTGCTTCAAGCATGATTCTTAATATACCTTCCCGGCATGCAGATCGTGTTAGGTGATGGAGATGTAATATTTCTATTGGAGTCATGGTACATTTTAAGTCTGTAAAGGTAATAAAATCTGTTTTAATTTGCAACATTGTTGCAGATATCTTTCGCTTAATTGCTAAAAATGTCATACTTTTGGGATCGTAAATTTTATATGATCTAAATTATGCAAATCGAACAATTGAAGCATACTGCATCTGGAAATTTTTTTATCATGGCAGGACCCTGTATCGTTGAGGGTGAAGATATAGTTATGCAAATAGCAGAGCGAATAACTACTATTTCTGATAAACATAGCATTCCATTTATTTTTAAGGCATCTTATCGCAAAGCCAATCGTTCCAGAATTGATTCATTTACAGGTATTGGTGATGAGGCAGCATTGAAGATTATAGACAAAGTAAGAAAAACTTTTCAAATACCCGTTGTTACTGATATTCATAGCGAGGCGGAAGCAGCTATGGCTGCTGAATATGTTGATGTGCTTCAAATACCTGCATTCCTTTGTCGCCAAACCGATTTATTAATAGCCGCAGCTAAAACAGGAAAGGTAATAAATATCAAGAAAGGGCAATTTCTGTCACCTGATTCTATGCAGTTTGCGGCAAAAAAAGTTTCTGATTCTGGCAATAACCGCATCATGATCACTGACCGTGGAACCATGTTTGGCTATCACGATCTTATTGTTGATTATAGAGGACTAGCAGAAATGAAGCAATTTGCTTATCCTGTTATTCTCGATATAACCCATTCCTTGCAACAGCCGAATCAAAATTCGGGAGTAACCGGAGGAAGACCTGATATGATTGAAACGATTGCCAAAGCTGCTATTGCTGTTGGTGTCGACGGACTATTTCTCGAAACACATCCCAACCCCTCTCAAGCAAAATCAGATGGGGCAAATATGTTGCATTTGGATAAACTGGAACAATTATTACAAAAGCTGGTGCGAATTAGGCAGGCTATAATGTAATAGTAAGCATGTTTTTCAGGAAAAATACCGCTTCAAAATAATATTTTTCGGCAAGATTAAACTAGATTGGCTTTGGACTATACCTGAGTAGAATATATTTAATAAAGCTGAGCCTTTTTATTTAATATTTTTCAATTACATTTTTAGACTTTATATGCAGTCTAAAGTGTTAAAGTAAAATTACTGCAATATTTGTTCGTTTGTAACGATCAAATGTGTTATATTTGTTCATTTAAAACGAACATTATTTAAAATGAATAGAGATTTCATAAAGAGCTTATTGAAAGAGCAAAAGCAACGGTTTATAGAAAAAGAAACTGGAACCGAGCGTGAAATACTTGTTTTGTGCAAAGATTTATTGCCCCTACCTCATGCCATTATTATAGCAGGAATGCGAAGAACAGGCAAATCGACATTGCTAAGGCAGATTGCTAAAAAATATTATTCCCAAACGGCTTTTTATTACATTAACTTTGATGATGAGCGCTGGATGGGCTTTGAAGCCAAAAATTTCAATCAACTATTTGAGGCATTAATCGAAAACGAAGGTGAAGCAAAAACATTTTTAATTGACGAGATACAAATAATAAAAGGTTTTGAGCTTTTTGTTCGCCGTTTTATTGATGAGGGATATAAGTTTATAATTACCGGTTCCAATTCCGATATGCTAAGTAAAGAATTAGGAACTAGGCTTACTGGTAGACATGTTGAGCTGAAAATGCATCCTTTTTCGTGGAAAGAATATTGTACTTTAAAATCAATTGAACTTCCTGCAAAAAAAATACTGACAACCAAAGAACGCATACCTATTTATAAAGCCTTTGAGCAGTATTGTACCTACGGAGGAATGCCTGAATATGCTGTATATAACCATGAAGAAACGATGCGACAAGTATATAATGATTTGGTATTAAAAGATATTGCTATTCGATTTAATATAACTAACACACACGTATTGCGCGAGTTTTACATTTATGTATTAACCAATTGCACAAGCCGATACAGTTATAGTTCACTTCAAAAACGACTGGGCATTCAAAGTAAATCAACTATAATCAATTACCTCGATTATTTAGAGCTTACTTTCTTTGCAAAACAAATACGTAAATTTGATTTCAGTTTGCAAAAATCAATAAAAAACGATAAGAAATTATACATTATTGATAACGGATTTATTTCTTTGCTCTCGCAAACCTTTACAAATGACAAAGGCAAGCTTTTGGAGAATTGCGTATTTAATTTTTTAGCCAAAGATTCGGAGGTGTTTTATTATTCGGGAAAAGGAGAATGCGACTTTATTACTACCCAAAACAGAAAGGTTGAAAACCTTTATCAAGTTTGTTATGAGTTAAATGATAATAATTTAACCCGCGAAAAGAATGGCTTACTTGAAGCAATGGAATATTGCGATGCCCACAAAGGATTTATAATTACAAATAATAATGAAGATGAAATAACAGAGAATAACAAAATAATAAAAATTGTTCCTGCATGGAAATTTCTTTTTTGAATTTCAAGTATTAGGCAGGCTATAATGTAATAGTAAGCATGTTTTTCGATCACAGGTTAAACTTTTTACACAGTCTACAGACAAATTTTAAAGATTGAAACTTAGTATGAACTAGAAACCCATATTAAACTAGACAGGCTGCTCAAACTAACAAAGTAATTATTTCTTTTCTTTCAAAAACTCAGCTAGCCCAGCTACAGTAACATTTGGCTTTATTTGATATTTTTCATTTGAAGGTATTATTACCCATGTTTCATCGGGTTTTAAATCTTCAATAGAATTCCAGAAACCTTTTGTTAAATTTGGGGCCAGACTGGCTTTACACTCTATCGCAATTTTCTGTTCGCCTTTTGTTAAAACCAAATCCATTTCAGCTCCTGCTGATGTGCGATAAAAAAAAGCATTCCAATCAGGAAATTGATGGATAATATTTTCGATTACCAAACCTTCCCAAGATGCACCGCTTAGCATATTGCCTAAAAGTTGATTGAAATTTTCTATCTCCAGCAACGAATGTAAAATTCCGGTATCGCGTAAATACACTTTAGGTGTTTTTATTAATCGCTTCTGAAAATTATTCTCATAAGGTTTTAAAATTCGGATCATAAACGTTTGCGAAAGGATATCAACATAATTTCGAACTGTAGTATGAGAAATACCCAATACCTCACCAAGACGAGAAGTATTTAATAGCTGACCATGATTATGAGCAAGCATTTGCCACAAACGACGCATTGATTCGGCAGGTATAGCAAAACCTAATTGTGGAATATCCTGTTCCAAAAAGGTACGGATAAAACTTAATCGCCACTGATTGGCTGTTTTTTCGGTGCGTGCAAGGTAGCTTCTCGGAAAACCACCATGAAACCAATAGTGTGATAATTGCAAATTTTTATTAAGCAAGTTAATTTCCGAATATTGAAACGGGGTGAGTTCTATATAGATTATCCTCCCAGCAAGTGTTTCAGAGCTTTGCTTTATCAACTCACGCGATGCAGAACCAAGAACAATAAACTGACCATTGCGCTTATTTTTATCAACGGTACTGCGTAATGTAGCAAACAGTTCTGGCTTATTCTGTATCTCATCGAGACAAATAATTTTATCGCGGTTATTGTTAAAAAAAAGAATAGGATCGGTAAGTTTTGCCACATCGGAATAATCTTCCAAATCGAGATATAACGCATTGCCTTGCGATTCGATGAGTTGTTTGGCCAGTGTTGATTTTCCACACTGACGGGGCCCAAGAATAGCCACTACAGGAAAATCTAGCAGACATTCCTGTATTTGACTAAATGCATTACGAATAATGAGTGAAGTATCCATTCTCACAAATATAGAACTTTTCCTTGTAAATTGCAAGTTAATATTTCAAATTACAAGGAGTAATAATATAAATACTATTTGCAAATTGCTAATTTTTAAACATAAAATAATACAATCAGGTAAGATGAGATTAAAAATTAAGATGAGCGCGGATCCCGTATAAACGGGACAGGCTGCTCAACTTAACGGGGATTAATCAGGATTTTTTTTATTTGTCTTTATAATGCCCAAAGGAATATAGAACAATTACAGATTTTGAAGGTTGTTCCTCAATACTATAAACAAGCCGATGTTTACTGTTTATCCTTCGAGACCAACAACCAGAAAAATCATGTTTAAGTTCTTCGGGCTGTCCTGTACCATTACGAGGATGTTCAGTTAATTCTTTTAGAAGAATAGAAAGCTTTTTCAACGCAACCTTATCACCAGACTTTTTCAGAAGTTCAATATCTTCTAATGCATCATTTGTAAATTGGAGCACATAACTCATAAACCTAATAGCTTATCAATATCTTCTTTTTTCACAGTAGTAAGCATACCTTTTGCTACCTGTGATATAGAGTGGCGTATGCGCTTCTTTACTTCTGGATTCGCAAAATATCGATCCGTATCAGTAATTGGAGTAAGCGCGTATGCCCTGTTCTTACCCCGCTGTACGATGATTTGTTCGTTTTTATCTGCTAGGTCAAAATAAAACTTTTGTTTTTCCCTGAATTCTCTACTACTAATTATAAGCATAAATTTTGTATTTTGTGTACCAAATATGTACACAAAAGTAAGAATTATATTTTAAAATAACAATGGGTTTAAAATATAATTGTGATTTATTATGATTGTTTTTTTCGAAGATACTGAATGAAGAATGCATTGGAATCAATATTTTAATTTTTTATCGCTGCTAATAATTTAAATACCGCTTCAAAATAATACTTTTTTGCATGATTAAACTTTTAGGATACGCTACGGGATTGATAGCTGTTCTTTTTACTTTTAATTCAGATTTGCTTTTGTAATAATCTATATGGGCATTTAATATTGCAATGGCATGCTTAAATTCGAATGATAATAGATGTTTTATTGCCGATAATCCATCCAGTAATTTTCTAATGAATAAAACTTTATTTAGTTTGTTCGCTGGAAGATTTTTATACAGCATCATGAGATTGTTTCTGTAATTCAGGTATGTTTTGCGGGGATTGGTTTTATTTAATGTGCCTCCACCTAAATGATAAACAGTGGCTTTTGAAGTATACCAATTTTTATATCCCAAGTGAATGATTCTCCAGCACAAATCAATTTCTTCCATGTGTGCAAAAAAGCTGCTGTCAAATCCCCCAGCTTTTTTAAATACTTCGTTTTTGATGCACATACAGGCTCCTGTTGCCCAAAATACTTCCAATTCATCATTATATTGACCGCTATCTTTTTCTATTTTATCCAACCACCTTCCCCGGCAAAATGGATATCCTAAATAGTCAATATAGCCACCTGCTGCACCGGCATATTCAAATGTATCTTGTTGTAAATATGATTTTATTTTGGGCATAACACTGGCAATTTTTTCATCTTTTTCTAATACATCTATTAAAGGAATGAGCCAATTCTCTGTTACGGATACATCACTGTTTAACAGAACTAAAATGGGATGCTCTATTTGTTCTAAGGCTTTATTATAGCCTCCTGCAAATCCATAGTTTTTATCCAGTTTTAATATTTGTACTTTTGAATAATTTAATTGTATATATGCAATCGATTCATCAGTAGATCCATTGTCCGCAACAATTATGTCGGCTATATCCCCTGGAGTATAATTGATTACGGAAGGTAAAAACTCTTTAAGATGATGTACCCCATTCCAATTTAAAATTACAATTGCTGCTTTTTTCATAATTACCTTATTTTTTGAATTTCCAGCGATTGTGACTCCATAAATAGAATTCCGGTTTTTGTCTGATACGCTCTTCCAACATAGCAAAATATTTTTCTGTTACTTCATAATCATTCTTACTTTCTTTATCGAATGTTATCAATTCAAATTCACATTCATAGTAACCACGTTTCACCTTGTTAATATTGAAAAAAATAGGTACCCTGTTCATTTTTCTAACAATCTTTTCGGGGCCTGCCATAATGGGAGTATCCTGGTTCAAAAAAGTAATCCAGTGCGCAATTTTATCGCGGGTGGGCCTTTGGTCTGCTATTAAGTATAACGCTGTTAGTATTGATGCTTTATCATTGATTATAATTCTCCTCAGTGTTTCTTCCATTGGTACCACTTCAGTGCCAAATTTTGATCGTATTCGTTTTATTAAATCATCGTAATACTTGTTTGATAATGGCTTGTA
>JAIFLP010000029.1 GCA_020049015.1 Bacteroidota bacterium
AATTTATACTTTCTATTCATTTCATTATTTTTTGCAATAATACAAAATCCATGCTTGCTTTGTGAATATTTAAGTTTTTTTAAACAAAAAAGCCGGCTAATTAAGCCGGCCTATATATGACTCAAATTACATACTATTTTTTAGGTTTAAACTCAGATTTCAACACACCTTTGTTATCAAACCATTCTGATAGACCATATAATTTAGCTTTTGCATTCGGAATAGGTAATGCATTAAGCTTTTTAGTGCTAACAACCATATCAGACAATGCACCTGAAATAATACTCCTGATTTTTGGATACTGTTCTGCAGGAATCTTAAATTTAACCATAGCCATGTCTACAATGGGTTTTGCCATCATAACTACCTTGGTTTTACCTAATGCTTCTACAACAAATGCTGTCCATTTTGACGTTCTAGGGGTTTTAACAACAGCTTTTTTTGCTACTACCTTTTTAGCTACTACTTTCTTTTTCGCAACTGGCTTGGCTGCTACTTTCTTTTTTACAATAGGCTTTTTTGCAACAAGCTTCTTTTTTACTACTACTGCTTTCTTTTTCGCAACAACAGTCTTCTTTTTCGCTATAACAACCTTCTTTTTAGGAGTTACTGCCTTCTTAACAGCTACTTTTTTCTTAACTGTTACCTTTTTTGGAGCAACTTTCTTCTTCGCTACTGCTTTTACCACCTTTTTTGCGGGCTTAACAACTTTTTTAACAGGTTTAGAAGCTGCTGTCTTTTTTACAGTCTTCTTTGCCACTTTTGCCTTAACAGCAGGCTTTTTAGCAGCTTTTTTTGATGTACTAACTTTTTTCATACTGATGCGGGTTTTGTTAATTTAAGCCCAAATATAATCAAAAATACTAGAAATCAAAAATTTATAAACATTATTTTTCATTTAAGACAAAAATAATTTTCAATTATAATAAAATAACATATCTTATCTCTATCCCGCTTATACTTTATATTGGGTAATGCGGCATATTAAAGTTCATTAACCATATACATGGGCTGTCCGGTTGCTTCCAATACACTATACCACAACTCGCCTTCCGGTTCAACTTTCTTGCGCGTAGCCACTGCTGCTGATATGGGTAAAAGTGTAAATTGCTGATTCCAATATCCCACCACAAATGATGTTCTGCCAGCCATTGCTGCATGAACAGCATTTTGAGCTAATTGGTTACAAAACTTGCCATCGTCAGCTATTGCTGGTGCACTTCGAATCAAATAACTGGGATCAATGTATTTTATGGTATGCCGGATATCTCTTTTATCCAATTCTTCAGTCATTACATCCTTAATAAATAAACCAATATCATTATGAAGTAAGTTGCCAGATGCATCTCTATGTGCTTCTTTACCCTCAAATAAAAACTGCCCTGCCCCTTCTGCCACAACAACTACAGCATGCTTCTTAGTTTGAAGTCGTTTTATTAAATGCTCTAAAAAACCATTTGCACCATACAAATCAAACTTTATTTCGGGTATCAATACAAAATTCACTTCCTGAATCGATAAAGCCGCATGGGCAGCTATAAAGCCCGAATCCCGTCCCATTAATTTTATCAACGCTATTCCATTGTAAGCTCCTTTTGCTTCGTTATGCGCATAACTAATAATATCAAATGCTTTAAAAACCGCTGTTTCAAAACCAAAAGAACGCTCAATAAAATTAATATCATTGTCTATTGTCTTTGGTACACCACCCACAGATATCTTCAAACCCCTGCGCTCAATCTCTTCCGAAATTTGCTGAGCCCCACGCAAGGTTCCATCTCCTCCAACCGTAAATAATATGTTAACATTCAATCGCTCCAAACTGTCCACAATCTCTTCTACATCCTGATTGCCTCTCGAAGAACCTAATATAGTGCCTCCATACATATATATATCTTCTACTGCTTCTGGGGTCAAATCAATTATTTCATGACCATACTTAGGAATAAAGCCTTCATAACCATACTTAATTCCAACTATACGCGTTACTTTATAACGATTGTATAATTGTCGCACCAAACTCCTTATCACCACATTTAAACCCGGACATAGTCCACCACAAGTAACGATAGCTACTTTAGTCTTTGAAGGATCAAAATAAATCTTTTCGAAAGGTCCTGCTTTCTCAAATGAAATGGGTTGAATTTCTCGTTCTTTAAATTCATTAAAACTTTTTAAACTTGAATCGTACAAAACCCGCTCTTGTTCATTTACATAGTGAAAACCTTTACTTCGGTGCAAACCTTCAATGGGAGAAGAAACAGAACATTTACCCAATCTTTTAACATCAAAATTTATATCCATAACTTAAAATTTATATGAAAAACCTATACCCATTATTTCTTTAAACTGCAGCCTTGGTCCATTTTTATCTGTTATACCGTCATTATTACTGTCTACTGCCGACTTAATATCATCGTCATATAGTAACTGAATATTTAGTGTTGCTGATATATATTTATTCACTTTCATGCTCAGTAATGCCTCAATATTCACATCTACATTACCTGGTTTATTTAAATAATTACTAAATAGTTCCAACTTCGTCTGCAATCCCACATTCTTCATTATATCCTGCTTAAAAGCAGCTTTTATATACCCTCCAAATTCATTGCGTATAGATTTACTGGCCATGGTAATATTTCCAATGCTATCATAAATGGCTCCTTCCACACCGTAAGAACCTTTATCAGCCAATTCTCTATCTAATACCAATGTTGTTTTTCCGGTCAAAGGTGATACAAATAGAGAAAATTTTTCTCCATACTTATAATCTATCCCCGCAGCTAATAAAATATAAGCAGGTGACAAAAAATCTGATATCTTTACCCGATTGGTATCCATTGGATTTTTATATCCTTGTGCAAACTGAGTTTTGAAATTTACTAATCCGCTATAATATAATGATTTATAGGCCTGTCTGCCGTATTTCGACGAAAAATCAATTTTATCATCAGTTTTAAAATATTCAGTGCTTCCCTGTTTCATAGTCCCATACTGCAATTCCAACACATTGTCCCAACTAACATTTCCTTTCTTATAATTAGCAAACACATTGGATAATGTATTTAATGATAGTGAATTTTGCCCACCCGCAGCCCAATTATTTAAAGAAATTTGACTGATATTGAATTGCATAGTACCCCCCGCTTTCCATATTTTTAAACTATCAGTCTTTTCATTAGCATTGATCAATGAAAACACTGATAATAAAAGAATACAATAGAATAATTTTTTCATTTTATATATGTTAAATGATTAATAATTCCATCCATGAACCAAAAACCGGTTTCATTGAGCCTGTATATAGAACCAAAACGCTCTATATACGATTCAAAATTAGGATTATTGATTTTCTTTTCAAAATATTGCCGGTATTGAAGACCCATATATTTTTCTAGCTCTAATATATCAATTCCTTTGCTGGTGCGCAAACGAGTCATAATATATTCATCATATTTATTTCCAGCAAGTAAAGTTTCCTCCTCAAAAAAAGCTTGTCGTTTATTAATTAAATCAATATACTTTACATTTGATGCAACATTCCATTGCCTTCCAATGCTATTATAAGAATGGGCTGAAGGACCAATACCGATATATTCTTCATTACTCCAATACGCTGAATTATGTTGAGAATGTTTGCCCTCAATACTAAAATTTGAAACTTCATAATGCTTATACTCGCTACTTTGAAGTAATTTACACATATAATCATATTGTAAATACATCTCTTCATCTTCAATTTCAAAAAGTTTTCCTTCTTTTTTCCATCCATCAAAACGAGTGCCCTCTTCAATGGATAAACAATAAGCAGATATATGGGGTACCTTAAGTTTCAAGGCAAAATCCATAGTCCCTTTCCAATAATCAAAATCCTTTTCTGGTATACCATATATTAGATCAATACTAATATTACTAATTCCCGCATTTCGTATTATATCACATGAATGAATACTAGCAATAGAATTATGCCTGCGGTTCATATACTTCAATACCGAATCATCAAATGATTGAATGCCCAAACTAAGCCGATTAAAACCTAAGTTTATAATATCTTTTATATAGTTTTCTTTAACATCATCAGGATTCATCTCCATCGTAATTTCAGCTGTTGGAGCTATTCTAAAATTTTTATGAAGGGCGTCAATTAGCTTGCTTAACTCATATTTACTTAATAAACTGGGCGTACCACCGCCGAAATAAACAGTTTTAATTTCTCTATCATTTAAATAATTTTGCCTCAAATCCATTTCTATTACCATAGAATCAATCATGTTGCTAATTATTCCTGTAGCGGTACTACTGTGAAAATCACAATAATTGCAACGCTTATAACAAAAAGGAATATGTATATATACTCCGGCCAAATTGAATTTATTTATATTTGCAAATAAAATTGTATGCGTTTTATTAGAGTGTATTTGCCTTCACTGCTGTGGATTCTTTTAATACTTTCCACATGTTTGGTTCCGGGTCAACACCTGCCTCAAATCAGTTTAATTAAACTTCCCATTCCAGCTGATAAAATAATCCATTTTATATATTATTTCGCATTATCAACATTTATATATTTAAATACCCTTAAAAACAAAGACTATTCTAATAAATCGCAAATTTTTACTTTCATTGGTATCATTTGTCTAACATTAGGAATAATTATTGAATTTGCTCAAGAATACGTGATAATAAATCGCTCAGCCAGTATATCAGATATTATTGCCAATATGACTGGCTATGTAACTTTCCTTTTTTTTCACTCATTTATAGAAAGACAGTACAATAAATTTATTATATAATTATCCTATTATCAGAAGTTTGCAATTCCTTCGCTAGGCTAGCAATCGTATGTCCTTTAAATAATTCTTGTAAATTATCCCTTATAGGGCCATATGTGGCATGAATAGGACAGTGTTTTTTACTCGTAGCACATGATTTCAGACCTATCAAACAGCTTTTAAAAAAATCTGTTCCATCAATAATAGTTACAATATCCATTAAACTTATTTTACTGGCTGGTCTACCCAATCCAAATCCACCATTAGGCCCTTTAACAGATATCAAAAGCTTATTCTTTGCCAATGTTTGAAATATCTTACTTAAAAAAGGCGTTGGGATATTCAATTCTTCAGAAATAACTTTTATCCCTATAATCTTTTGCTTTTCCTGATTTAAAGCAAGATAAATAACTGCTCTAATAGCATATTTACAAGTGTTAGATAACATATTGTCTTATTTATTAGCACATGAAATTTTGTTCACTCTTCTTTGGTGTCTACCTCCTTCAAATGGCGTATTTAAAAAGATATCTACTATTCTTTTTGCAGTTTCAAGATCAACGAACCTGGCAGGCAATGTACAAACATTAGCATCGTTATGCTCACGTGCCAATTTTGAAATCTCCTCATTCCAACATAATGCTGCTCTTACTTTTGCATGCTTATTCAATGTCATACTTATTCCATTTCCACTTCCACAAAGAGCTATACCTCTTTTAACATCGCCTTTTTCCAATGCTTCCGCCAGTACATGACCATAATCAGGATAATCAGCACTTTCTGTGTTAAATGTACCCAAATCTGTTAGTTTACAAGATTTTGACAATAAAAAGGCTTTAATAGCTTCTTTCATTTCAAAACCAGCATGATCACTAGATATTCCTATTATATCTTCCATAACTCATTTATATGCTACAAATATAATACATTTATAACAGTTTAGTATCTTCAACTCCAATTTGTTAAATACTAGTTGAAAATTAGTTGAAACTTTGCTTACTTAAAATGAAAACTTTCTTTGCTTTCGTCAATATAATGGCGCTATATACTATTTTCTTATTTATCCCGCCATATTTATCAGTTTTTAATGCTTCTTATCAAATAGTTTATAAACACATTCTTCATTTCTTTTTATTCCATTTTTCACCTATCAAACTATATTAACAATAGTTAATAAAATTATATATATACTTAAATATTAACACTTTAATGAATTTTCCCCTGTTCATTACTTGTTTTAAACTTCTTTATTTTGAATTATACCAAGTTTCTGATGTATTTTTACAAACAGTTCTAACAGGATATTATCATTAACATAAAGAATTAAATTTAATTTTTTTTATTATAATATATATGAATAGTTTAAAACATAAAATAATTATAAATAAAATAAATCAACTTCGAAAACAAAAAAATGCAATTATCTTGGCTCATTATTATCAGGAACCAGAGATTCAAGATATAGCCGATTTTATTGGAGATAGCCTTGCTTTAGCTCAAAAAGCAGTTCAGGTGAATGCTGATATCATTATTTTGGCAGGTGTCTATTTTATGGCTGAAACCGCTAAAATTATTAATCCTTCCAAAAAGGTTCTTATTCCTGATATTAACGCTGGTTGTTCTTTAGCAGCTTCATGCCCTCCTGATAAATTTAAAATGTTTAAATCAGCTCATCCCGATCATATTGTTGTTTCTTATGTAAATACATCTGCCGAAATTAAAGCTTTAACCGATATTGTTTGTACTTCTTCTAATGCGGTACAAATTATACAATCATTACCCAAAGATCAAAAAATAATTTTTGCTCCAGATAAAAATTTGGGAAATTATATTAACAATTTAACAAATAGAAATATGATTCTTTGGGATGGCGCTTGTCACGTTCATGAAGAATTTTCTTTAGAAAAATTAATTGATTTAAAAAAACAATATCCTGAGGCTAAAATTATTGCTCATCCAGAATGCAAAAAGCCCATTTTACTGGTTTCTGATTTTATAGGTTCAACTTCTCATTTACTTAATTTTGTTCAAAAATCTAATGCTGATATTTTTATTGTTGTTACTGAGTCTGGTATCATTCATCAAATGAAAAAATCAAATCCATCAAAAACTTTTATTCCAGCACCTCCTATTGATTCTACTTGCGGATGCAATGATTGTAATTACATGAAATTAATAACTTTAAATAAAATTTATTCTTGTTTAGAAGATGAATCTCCTGAAATCATTATGGACAATGAATTAATCGCAAGTGCTTCTAAAAGTATCTTCCGCATGTTAGACATTTCTAAACAACTAGGAATATAATGAAATATATTTTTGTTATAATATTTATTTTTTGTTCTTGTTTTCAAATATTAGCACAAAACAATGACACAGCTAATTTTGTAACTTATTATTATCCTAATGGAATTAAATCTAGTGAAGGTTATCTATTTAATAATAAACCGGATAGGTATTGGATTTCTTATTATCCTTCAGGTATCAAGAAATCAGAAGGTAATAGAGTAAATTTTTTATTAGAAGGAAAATGGATATTCTTTTTTGAATCGGGCGATACAAGCGAAATTATTTTTTATAATCAAGGAAAAAAAAATGGATTATTTATTTCATATAAAAAGAATCAAAATGCATCTATATATTTGTATTCTAAAGAGATATATATTAACGATGTAAAAGAAGGTTTTGCATTTTATTATCATTCTAATGGTTTTATTAAAGAAAAACTGTATTATAATAAAGGAATCATTAATGGTAAGTATTTGATATATAATAATAAAGGAAATATTGTTGGTGAAAAAATATACAGAAATAATGAAATTATTTATTTAGAAAATTTAAATCGTACCGATGCAAAAAATAATAGAATAGGGGTTTGGAAGGAATTTTATGATGATAATTCTATAAAATCTGAAGCATTTTATATTAATAATACTATTCATGGAACTTATAAAGAATTTAATAAAAGTGGTAATGTTAACCTGATAATTTCTTATGATAAGGGTGCTATAATTGATAAAAATGCTGATTTTAATGATAGCATAGAAATTAAATATGTTTATCATCCTAATGGTAATGTTGCTATTTCTACCACTTATAAAAGTAATAGACCTATTGGAATTCAACGTTTTTATAATGAGGAATCTATTATTATAAATGCTAAAACCTATAATGAATTCAGTGAAATAATTGCAGAAGGAATTATTTCGGAAAAAGTTATTAAAAGCGGGTTTTGGAAATATTTTTATAGCAATGGAAAAATAAAAGCTTCTGGTAATTATAAAAATAATATTAAAACTGGTAAATGGAATTATTTTTATGAAAACGGTTCTATTGAGTTAACTGGTAACTATAGCAATGATAAAATGTTTGGTGCTTGGTATCGTTATTATAATAATGGACTTTTATGGATTTCAAGTTCATATAATGATAACTTATTAGATGGTTTTTATTTTGAACTTTTTCATACGGGTGATACTATTTTAAAAGGTAATTATATTGCCAATGAAAAAACAGGATTTTGGTTATACAATAGCGGAGATATTGTTGAATGGGGCTCTTATCAAAATGATATGAAAGAAGGTGAATGGAAAATATTTTATAATACTGGCAAACCTTATTTTATAGGTTCTTTTTTACAGGATAACCCTCACGGAAAACATGTTTATTATTATGAGAATGGTAACGTATTAGAAGAGCGTTTTTTTGATAATGGTTCAAAGAAGGGTAATTGGGTTAAATATAACGAAAATGGATTGGCAGTAATTGTCATTCAATATAAAAATGATGTAGAATATAGAATTAATGGGCAAAGAATTAAATAAAATGGATGATAATTTTAGTAACAAAGAGCAAAAGGATGTTGAATTAGAGAAAAGCTTAAGACCCATAAGTTTTTCTGATTTTAATGGCCAGGAGAAAATTATTGAGAATCTCAAAGTTTTTGTTACGGCTACTATGCAACGAGAGGAAGCTCTTGATCATGTTTTACTTCATGGTCCTCCTGGATTAGGCAAAACTACCCTTGCTCATATCATTGCTAATGAATTGGGCGTTAATCTTAAATTAACATCTGGTCCTGTTTTAGATAAACCTGGTGATTTAGCTGGTTTACTAACTTCATTAGAAAAAAATGATGTTCTTTTTATTGATGAAATCCACCGTCTTCATCCGGTAATTGAAGAGTATCTTTATTCTGCAATGGAAGATTATACTATTGATATTATGTTGGATAAGGGTGCAAGTGCACGTACTGTACAAATTAAACTTAATCCTTTTACTTTAATTGGTGCAACTACTCGTTCAGGTTTATTAACCAGTCCTTTACGTGCTCGTTTTGGTATTAATGCGCATATGGAATATTATGATTTAAAAGTCCTTCAGTATATTATACAACGTTCTGCTGTAATACTTAAGGCTGATTTATTAAATGATGCTTGTACCGAAATAGCTTTACGTAGTAGAGGTACTCCTAGAATTGCGAATGCCTTATTAAGACGTTTGCGCGATTTTGCTCAAGTTAAAGGCAATGGTTCAATCGATATTGAAATTGCACGTTATGGACTTGAAGCATTAAATATTGATAAGCGTGGCTTGGATATTATGGACAATAAGATCTTAACTGTAATAATTGATAAGTTTAAAGGTGGGCCTGTTGGTTTAAACACAATTGCTATTGCAATAGGCGAAGATGCAGGTACCATTGAAGAAGTTTATGAACCTTTTTTAGTTAAAGAGGGTTTTATTAAAAGAACTCCACGCGGTAGAGAGGTTACTGAATTGGCATATAAACATTTAGGTTTTAAATTTTTAAAAGACCAATCTGGTTCATTGTTTTAATATGCTGAAGTAAATTGCTTTAAAAATCTTAAATCACTTTCAAAGTATAATCTTAGATCTTTGATTTGATATTTAAGCATTACTATACGTTCTATGCCCATTCCAAATGCAAAACCGGTATATTTTTTCGAATCTATTTTACAGTTTTCCAATACATTTGGGTGTACCATTCCACAGCCTAATACTTCTAACCATCCTGAATATTTACAAATATTACAACCTTTACCACCACAAATTGAACACGATACATCCATTTCTGCTGATGGTTCTGTAAATGGAAAATAGGAGGGTCTAAGACGTATTTTGGTTTGACTACCAAATAGTTCTCTTGCAAAAAATAATAAATTTTGCTTTAAATCTGCAAAAGATACATTTTCATCTATGTATAAGCCTTCTATTTGATGAAAAACACAATGTGCTCTTGCTGAAATAGCCTCATTTCTAAAAACACGACCTGGCATTAATATTCTAATAGGGGGTTGTGTTTTTTCCATTATCCTAATTTGAACTGAAGAGGTATGGGTTCGTAGTAATAATTCTTCTTTTTTGTTTACGAAAAAAGTGTCTTGCATATCTCTAGCTGGATGGTCTGGAGCAAAATTTAACGCACCGAATACATGCCAATCATCTTCAATTTCTGGTCCTTCGCTGATTACATATCCTAGTTTTGAAAATATAGCACAGATTTCGTTTTTTATAATAGAAATGGGATGCCTGCTTCCTAATGGCATTGAGTTAGCTGGCAAACTTAAATCCGATTGTCCAATTGATTGCTCTGTAGTGTCAAATTGATTAGAAAATGTTTCTAATTTTTCATTAGCTGCTACTTTCAATTCATTAATTAAAACACCGTATTCTTTCTTTTGAGCGGGTTCAACATTTTTAAAAGATTCAAACAATTGTGGTATAATGCCTTTTTTGCTTAGAAATTTTATTCTGAATTGTTCCAGAGAATCCTTGTTGTCAATATTAAAGTTTATAATTTCTTCTTTTATTGATGATAAATTTGCTAACATTGTGCCTAGTTTTTGTTTGCAAATATAACTTTTGTTGGTTTTTATTAAAAGTTTATGCTGAATTTATTATTAGTGGGCGGTAGTGGGTTTATAGGGAAGCTATTGTTAAATAATTTAAATTCTGATAGTTATTCTATCCAAGTAGTTGGGCGTAAGGAGTTTGCTAATGAAGAATTATTAAGATTAGCTATCGTAAAAGCCGATGTAATTATTAACCTAGCAGGTGCTTCTATAACTAAAAGATGGACCAAGGTTTATAAAATGGTTTTGTTATCAAGCAGAATTGAACCAATTAATCGAATAGCTTCAATTATCAAAGACCTTCAGTGCTATAATAAGATATTGATTAATGCTTCAGCTATTGGTGTTTATCCCGAAAATCTTGCTTCTTCTGAGGAATCTACCCAACTTGGTAATGATTTTATGGCTAACTTAGTACTACAATGGGAAAATGCTGTTTTAAATAATAAGGATTTATTTGCTGCTGTTTATATACTCCGATTTGGAGTTGTATTTGATGAGTCAGGTGGTTTTCTGGCTAAATTAAAACCTAGTTTTCGATTTGGTTTAGGTGCTGTTTTTGGTAATAAGAATGCTTATATTTCTTTTATTTCTTCATACGACTTAGTAAGTGCAATTGATTTTATTATTAAGAATAAACCTAGTTATTTAATCTATAATTTAGTTGCGCCTTTGCCAATTACTGTTAAAGTTTTTGCCAATTTATATGCTCAACGATTTCATATGCCTCGTTTATTCTATTTTCCTTCTTGGGTTTTTAAATGGATTTTTGGTGAAGCTGCGCAAGCTTTGTTAAGTAGTAAAATAGTATATCCTGTAAGTTTGCTTGAATCAGGATTTATTTTTAAATATGGTTCTTTTGATAGTTATATTAATTATTTAAAAAATGTCAGAAAAGTATAAGCTTTTAAGTCAATCTGCAGTTTATGGTGTTAGTAGTATAGTTGGCCGATTTTTAAATTATTTACTCGTTCCGCTATATTCTCGGTATTTTTTACCAGACCAATACGGTATTGTTACTGAGTTGTATTCTTATGCATTTTTTTTCTCAATTATTCTTACTTATGGTCTGGAGACTGGGTATTTTCGTTTTAGCAATAAAGAGAGTTATTCTGAAAATACCGTGTTTTCTACTTGTTTAGTTTCTCTTTTGGTAACCGGAATTCTTTTTTTTATACTTGTTGCCTTTTTTGCGCCTGCTTTAGGCAGTATTTTGTATTATTATGATAATTACTATTTATTAGTTTTATTGGCTGCGATTTTAGCTATTGATTCTTTTATAGCTATTGTTTTTGCTCGTCTTAGAAAGTTTAATAAAGCTTGGAAATTCGCAGGCATTAAATTATTTAATATTGGGATTAATATTGCTCTTAATATTTTATTTATTGTCATTCTTCCTAATCTTAATGTAGAATCTTTACCATGGCTACAATATGATTTGGGTGTTGGCTATATATTGTTAGCAAATTTAATAGCTTCTGTTGCTACTTTGCTGCTGCTGGTTCCCGATTTATTAAAAGTAAAATATTCTTTTGATTTTAAATTGTATAAAAGTATTCTAATCTATAGTTTTCCTTTATTATTTGCTGGTTTGGCAGGAGCCATCAATGAAGTGGCTGACCGTATTTTTTTGAAGTTTTTAATTGAACCTGCATCTGATTCATTTTATTATCTTGGTATATATGGTGCGAATGCTAAATTAGCTATTCTTATGACATTATTTATTCAAGCCTTCAGATATGCTGCTGAACCATATTTTTTTAGTCAGAAAAATCAAGAGTTAGTTAAAGTACAGAATGCTATTGCTACTAAATATTTTGCTATTTTCTGCCTTGCTATTTTTCTCATGATTATGCTTTTTATCAATTTCTTTAAGTATTTTAATGGTGTTAAGTATCATGAAGGAGTTATTATTGTTCCTGTTTTACTAATGTCTAATATGTTGCTTGGAATTGTGTTTAATCTTTCTTTTTGGTATAAAATACAAGATAAAACAAAGTATGGTGCTTTTGTTGCTCTTGTTGGTGCTCTTGTTACCATTCTAGCAAACATTATTTTAATCCCTTATCTTGGTTATATTGGAGCGGCTTATGCTGCATTATTGTCGCATTTAGCTATGGTAGTGTATTCATTTTATTTGAATCAAAAATATTATCCTATAAAGTATGATTTGTTTTCATTCTTTATTTATTTGATTATTAGTTTGTTATTGTATTTTCTTTCTACTTTAACATTATTTACCAACCATATTTTTAATTATATCCTTAATGGGCTTTATTTTTTATTATTTTTGACAGTGGTTGAAGTACGAGAAAAAGTATTCCGTGATTTTTTTAGTTATTTAATCAAAAAGCCTTAATTTATTTTGTTTAATACAATTTTTTTATGAACGTTAATGTTGTAAATCAGTCTAAGCATCCTTTACCGCAGTATCAAACATCTATGAGTGCAGGTTTAGATTTAAAGGCAAATTTATCTGAAGCCATTGTTATTCATCCTATGGAGCGTGTTTTAGTTCCAACGGGTATTTTTATAGAACTAAAGGAAGGTTTTGAAGCTCAGATTCGTCCACGTAGTGGTTTGGCTGCAAAGCATGGTATTACAGTTTTAAATAGCCCAGGTACTATAGATGCTGATTATCGAGGTGAAATTAAAGTAATACTTGTTAATTTGAGTAATAACGATTTTGTTATTCAAGATGGCGAAAGAATTTGTCAAATGATTATAGCTAAGCATGAGACCATACAGTGGGTTGAAGTATCTGCTTTAAATGAAACTATTCGCGGTGAAGGGGGTTTTGGACATACCGGCAAATAATAATTATAAATTATATTATGAAAATTCTTAAATTCATAGTACCGATTCATATACTGTTTTACTTCGTGATAGGTATTGTTTTGTTTTCTTCTTGTAAGGTATTAACTAAACCATCTGTAGTTAAGGGTAATAGTGGTAAAGTTGAATTACAATATTATTTTACCGAGGCGCTGAGAATGCAATATTTTGGTAACTATAAACGATCTTTAGAGCTTTATAAGCGTTGTTTAGATATTGATAATTCTTCTGCCGGTACTCATTATCAATTATCAATTGTATATTCTGCTAACTATGACTTTTCAAAAGCTGAATACCATGCAAAACAAGCTATTTTGCTTAATTCTTCTAATTATTGGTATTGGTATAATTTAATTAAAATTTATTCTTATTTCAAAAAAAATACGGAATTAATTGTTGTTTATGAAGATATGGTAAAAAAGTTTCCAGAGAAGTTGGATATTTTATATGATTTGGCGGGTTATTATATTGAGTTGGGTGATACTAAAAAGTCTTTGGATTTGTTAAATAAAATTGAAGCAAAATCTGGGATTACAGAGATTGTATCATTAACAAAATATAAGATTTATTCTGCTTCGGATGATCCCACTAAGGCTATCCATGAATTAGAAGTTTTGATCAGTAATTTTCCTTCGGAGCCATCTTATTTGGTATATGCAGTAAATCATTTTAGAGCACAAAAAGATACCGTTAAGCAGTATGAGTATTTAGAATCGCTAAAACTCTTATCGCCAGATTCTAAGCAATATTTAACTGCTTATTTTGATTATTTATTCGATACAAAGAACGATGAGGGTTTAAAAGACGTACTTTCAAAAATTACTATTTCTCCAAATATCACTACTGATGAAAAATTTGAAATTTTAGCCAGTATATTGCAATCTCAAAAGAAATTAAAGTCTATTTCTTCTTCTATATTCGATGCTATTGTCTTTATAAAGGATAGCATTAGTAAAGAGAAGTATTTGCTTTTGAAGGCTGAATTTTTTATGGGAAGTGATAGTATTAATGATGCATTAGAATGTTTATCAGAGTATTTAATTCTAGATAAAAAGAACAAGGTTGTTTGGCATCAGTTGATAAGTATTAGTGAAAAACTTGGAAAAGACTCATTGAAGAATAATTTTCTTGATTCGGCAATTGTTTATTTTCCTGTAGAATTAAGTTTTTTTGTTTTAAAAGCATATTCTTTATTTACGACGGAAAAATTTAATGAAATGATTTTATTGCTCGAAAGAGATGAGTTGAATAATATTGAAAATGGTTATCTTCAAAGTCAACGCTATGGAATGCTTGGTGAGGCTTATCACAAACAAGAGGATATAGAAAAAGCATTTTTATATTACAGTTTAGCTTTAGAAAGAGACCCAGAGAACATTATGATTTTGAACAATTATGCTTATTACTTGTCTGTGCGGGGTGAAAGACTGGATAAAGCTGAATCTATGTCAAAAAGATCATTGGAAATTGAGCCTGATAATGCCACGTTTTTAGATACTTATGCATGGATT
>JAIFLP010000139.1 GCA_020049015.1 Bacteroidota bacterium
AAACCCCGCATATTGATGCCTTGGCCAAAGATGGCATTTTATTCGAACGGGCATACTCAACAGCTGGTGTAAGTGCGCCGAGTCGCTGTGCCTTAATAACAGGCATGTATGCTAGCTCAATTGGAGGTAATAATATGCGTACCAATCAAAAAGGATTGGAAGGTATACCTCCTCATGAAGCAGTACCTTCTATAGATATAAAATGTTACAGCGAATACTTGCGGGAAAAAGGCTATTATTGCACCAATAATAACAAGACTGATTATCAGTTTGCGCCACCTTATAGTGCTTGGGATGAATGCAGCGGTTCTGCCAGTTGGGAAAAGCGAACAGAAGGACGTCCATTTTTTTCCATTTTCAATATCATGACCTCGCACGAATCACAAATTGAATACAGAAAAAATAGTCCCATCTCCTACTCCAATCATCAAGCTATTGTTCCGCCCTATTATCCCGACGATCCAATCATTAGGTGCGATATAGTTAGAAACTATTCTAACATAACAGTGATGGACAGAGAAGCAGGTGAAATAATTGAAAAATTAAAAAAACAAGGTTTGTATGATGATGCCCTAATTATATTCTATTCAGATCATGGGGGACCTTTAGCGAGGCAAAAAAGAGAAATAGTTGAATCGGGCACACATGTTCCTTTGATAATTAAATTACCTAAAAAACAAAAATCGGGAACCCGCATAAAAGAATTGGTGAGCTTTATAGATATACCTCCAACCATTTTATCTTTAGCAGGGATTAATCCGCCAAAATATATGCAGGGTCAAATATTTTTAGGGAAAAAGAAAGCCAAAGCTAGACAATATGTTTTTGCTGCACGCGACAGAATGGACAACGAATATGATATGGTTAGAATGGTAAGAGATGATCAATTTATTTACATTAGAAATTACTATCCTGAAAGACCTTATTACCAAGATATTTCATTTCGAATAGGAGCCTTAGCCTCAATGAAACGGATATTAGAATTAAAAGAAGCCAATCTTCTTGATTCCGCACAAATGATTTGGTTTTCGAAAAGCAAAGCTATGGAGCAATTATATTTGGTTGGTGAGGATCCGCATACCATGTTTGATGTAGCAAATGACGCACGGTATAAAAAAGATTTACTTCGAATGAGGACCATTCACAAAAAGTGGATGAAAGATATTGAAGATAAAGGGTTGCGAAAAGACGGCAGTATAAAACCAGAGAAGGAATTATTTTTGGAAATGTGGCCAAAAGGCAAACAACCTAAAGTAGAAGAACCTGAAATAATAAATAGGAAAGGTAAAATACTTATAAAAACACGCACAAAAGGCACTTCTGTGGTATATAAAATAAAAAAAGCTAATGGAAATAAACAAGATTGGAGATTATACACAGGAGAACAATTAACATTTGAAAAAGGAGATATTTTAGACATAAGGGTAGAGAAGATAGGATATGTTCCTTTTGAAATGCAAAGAGCAATTGAATAAATAAAAATTGAAGCGAAATGATGCATCAATTTAAGTCGTCGGGTTTGAAACTTGGTATTATAGCAGGGGGCCAATTATGTAAAATGTTAATTCAGGAAGCCAGTAAATGGGATATTATTACTTATGTGCTGGATCCTGAAGATAATTGTGCTGCCGGAAACATAGCCAGTAAATGTTTTAAAGGGCACTATCAAGATTTTGATGCAGTATATTCGTTTGGTAAAAAAGTTGATTTATTAACTTTCGAACTTGAAAATATCAATATAGATGCTTTAAAAAAACTGCAATCAGAAGGACTTAAAATTATACCAGATCCCTTAATACTAGAGTTAATACAAGATAAAGGCTTACAAAAAGAATTTTATGTAAAGCATGAAATACCAACCTCTCCCTATGTATTTTATAGTAATAAGGATGAAATTCTTACCGCCATCATTGATAAAAAGTTAAAGTTTCCATTTGTTCAAAAGCTTCGAAAAGGTGGATATGACGGACGTGGAGTATCATTAATAAAAACGGAAAAAGATCTGGATTTATTGATGGAAGGAGAAACAATGGTTGAAGATTTGGTTGAGATAGAGAAAGAAATTGCGGTGATAGTAGCTCGTAATGAAAATGGAGAAACCCGCACTTATCCGCCAGTAGAGATGGTATTTGACAGCAAAGCAAATTTGGTTGACTTATTAATTTGTCCTTCAGCAATAAGTGAAGAGCAATCAAAAAAAGCCTTGGAATATGCTATTAAATTAATTGCGGCCTTAGATATGAAAGGTATTTTGGCTGTAGAATTTTTCATTAATAAAAAAGGAGAAATATTAGTAAATGAATCAGCACCCCGCACCCACAACAGCGGACATCATACCATTGAAAGTGTTATAACTTCTCAATTTGAGCAGCACATTAGAGCGGTATTAAATTTACCCTTGGGGAGTACTCAATTGAAAATGCCAGCCGTAATGATCAATTTGCTTGGAGAAGAAGGATATTTTGGACCAGTGTATTATGAAGGTATAGAAGAATGTATGGCAATAGAAGGCGTTAACATCCATTTATATGGTAAAAAAATAACGAGACATTTTAGAAAAATGGGTCATGTAACTGTAGTATCTGACACATTAGTCGAAGCGATAAAAAAAGCAGCAATAGTTAGAAAAACATTAAAAGTTATATCATGGGACAAGCTTTAGTAAGCATCATAATGGGATCCGATTCGGATCTTTCGGTAATGGAACAAGCCGCATCTATGTTGAAAGAATTAGGAGTATCATATGAGATGGACATAGTATCAGCACATCGGACGCCTGAAAAGATGTTTGATTTTGCAAAAAAAGCGCATGAACGAGGCATTGAAGTTATAATAGCAGGAGCAGGAGGAGCAGCTCATTTACCGGGCATGGTAGCGGCAATAAGTCCTTTACCTGTTATTGGAGTTCCAGTAAAATCGTCGAATTCCATTGATGGTTGGGACTCAGTATTATCAATATTACAGATGCCGGGAGGAGTACCTGTTGCAACGGTAGCACTAAATGGAGCAAAGAATGCGGGAATATTGGCAGCACAGATTATTTCAGTCAAGGACAGGAGTATCCGTGAAAAAATAATAGCCTATAAAAAAGGATTGCAAGAAGCGGTGAATAGGAAATCGGAGGAATTGAAGAGGTGTTAGGGAAGAGGTACTAGTATCTGGGCAATAGCCTACTGGATATTTACGAGTTTTTAAATTATAGGCAAGAGCCTACTAAGATATTTACGACTCAGGCACAGCCTGAGCCGAACGAGGGAAGGTGTAACAACCCTGCAACATAGCAAACTAAAAATCTATTTCGGAAACCAAATATCCACCAAGCTTTTGTACATTCCCGGGGCACCAAAATATGGGCAGCTGCGTTTTTGCATTACATTATCTAAATCCCGCACAGCTTCTACAGTCAATGTTTTAAGCTTTTGTCCGGTTGACAATGCTTGTAAAATTGAATAGGCAGTCATTTCTAATAATTCAACATTCATCATGGTATAATCAATCCCTTCGGGCCTCATGGTAACTAAGCCATGATTTTCCATCAGAAAGCTATTGTATTTTTGCAAAAAAGGACTGAATTCATCCGCCAACTTTTGAGTGATAGGTTCTGCATAAGGAACAACAGGAACAGGCCCAACTTCATGAGTTGTTTCAGGATAAAAAGGTTTCATCAACCAATTTTCACCTTCCATAATAGCAAAAGCACCTACATTAGGAGCGTGACAGTGTAAAACTGATTTGATATCGGGACGTTCTTGGAAAAATTTGAGGTACATAAATTTTTCGCCTGTTGGTCTGCGAGTACCTTCTATTGTGTCACCTTTCAGATTTAGAAAAACCAAATCTTCCATTTGAATATCCCCTTTATTCATCATAGTGGGAGTAATCATAACCACATCGGGCTCCAGTCTCCATGCACAATTTCCGCCATAACCGGTAACATACATGTTGGTAGCTAGTTTATGGCAAACCTTTAAAAACTGTTTTGCCTCAGCTTGGTATTTTGAGATGTAATTCATTGTAATTAAATTTTTAATTGAAAAAAGATAGAAATAGAATCGATAAATTGAGTACACTATATTTAGGGTACTATAATAACCTTTAAAGAGTTATTAGCCGGATTACTTTGCAAAGCAACTGCCTGATTAAAATCGATTAATTTGAAAACATGAGTAACGAGTTTTTCGCCATCAGAACTATTAGCTCCATGAACATGCAATTCCGAATAATGAATCATATTTAAATCAATCATATCAGAAGGATCGCTTTTGGGCATACCCGCAAATATTGATAAATGGCCATCGCGAGCCAATAATTGCATTCCAATTTTAACCAAAGCTTTTACAGATGCGGCAACAACAACAACATCCACACCCCTATTATTTGTATTCTCCTTAACCCATGCAATAGGATCAACTTTGGCGCTGTTAACGTAATTATCAAAAGGCAGACCTAATTTTTTAAGTAAATCGAGACGTTCTTGAGAAACATCAATAATCGTTACGATCTTCGCACCCCTTGCTTTAGCTACCAAGGCATTTAAGCAACCAATGATACCACCACCAAAAACAACAACATGATTGGCTGTTTCCATAGGAATTGGACGCATACCATTGATGCAACAACTTAAAGGTTCAATTAAAGTACCAACATTTGCCGACATATCGGAAGGAATAGTAATTAAGCAGCCTTGATCCACACCCTCTTTAGGCATGATCATATAATCAGCAAAACCTCCATTCCATTGGTATCCTATAGCTTTAAAACCATTTTCACAAAGATTCTCTCGATGTATTTTGCACATGGGGCATTTTCCGCAGCCTATTACCGTTTGAATTGCGTAGCGATCGCCAACTTTGGCAAGAGTAACATCAGCACCTATTTCAGTAACTACACCAACAATTTCATGACCAACAATAGGAACATCAACATGTTTTTCACCTTTTAATACACGTTGGTCGGTACCACAAATGGCACATGCTTCAACTTTTAACAACACTTCACCTTTTGCTGGTTTCGGAATTTGCACTTCTACAACCACTATAGTACCGGGTTGTTTAATAATTGCTGCTTTCATGTTTATTTTTTTTTAAGATTATTTTTAAGATCAAGGTTTAGGTTAAGAATAAATAATAATTATAACATCCATTTATTTTTCAAAACAGAATCAGATATTATATTAAATGCCTTCTCTGTTCCTGCACTTCGAAGATTATCTGCAATTACTGAATTTACAGGAGGTAATGCACCTACTGATGCAAAAAAATCATTTTTATTAATTATATTTTTTGCAAATTTCGCTTCACTATTTTCTCCTAAATAAGAGAAATTCGCAAAACGAGTAAGAACTGTGTGACCGGTAAAAATTTGAGCACCCTTAATAAACAATTGTTTATATGGTTTAAGAGAAACCCCATCTAAATCATCAATAAAAGGCTGTCCTAATTTATTCATTTCGGCGCCTATATGTAAAGGAAGATTCAAAGAAACTGCGGTATCAATAATTTTTTTAAGATTATTTTCTTTTAATAATTTAACAGCAGGATCTTTAATATTCCAATTTCTATCAGGTATAATATTTAGAGCAGCAGCTCCTTTAGATACCGATAACTCTAATAATTTCAGAGGATCAGCTTCACCCGCACTTGTTCCGTCTAACCATGATTCCATAGGGATTGCATTGCAAGATCGAACCCAAGTAAAAAAATCTTCCACCTTTGGAAAAGTTTTAGAAGTAGGTTGTTCATATCCAAAACCCCCACGCTTAGCTAATTTAGATCGAACTAATTCTTCCATCAAAGGTTTATTTTCAATTATTGCTTTAGCCTCATCAATTGATTTTACTAATAGTTTAGACCAAAAAGCAACAAGATCATTTTGTTTAAAAGCCTTTTCAGAATTATTTATATAAGCACGAATAATATGCCTTTCTGTTGCATTGCCAGAAGGAGTTAAAGGAAGAACATCACTTTCATAATTAACAGCTATATCAGCTACATTTGGATTAATTCTAGCAATAAGAGCCAGATTTCTTTCTTTGGCTGTATTTCTGTATAAATCTAATGTTTTTTTTTGTTGAGATCCTTCAGTAAGCTCCATTGCAAAACCACCTGCAGCAATATAACTAACACCTGGTTCGCCGGGACTGTCAATTTCTTTATCTGACATTTCATTACAAAAAGCACGAGTTTCTATACCTACACTCGTTCTAATTCCTAATAATTCACCGGCATGATGAAACTCATTCATGCCATCGATTACATCAAAATCAATGATACCCAACATACTAATACCGCGCTTTGCATATTCATAAGCAACACGAGAAGGCGACCAGTTTTCGGCATTAAAAGAGAAAAATGTATGAATGTGCATATTCACATTTTCAGTAGCATTTTCTCTTTGCATATTTTTAGAAAGTTCTTTTAATGCGCTCAATCTGTCGATTGCATTAAAAGAGTTTAAATTTTCTATTTTATTCACAATAAATATTTTTAGTAATTATGAAGAAAAATAATGCAATTAATCAAAATCAATCATTGCTTTCATAACGCCATCGTTGTAACCTGCAACTAAGTCAAAAGCTGCCTTGGTGTTATCAAATTTATAACGGTGTGTAGGCATTAAGCTAATATCCACTCTTTTTGTTTCAATCAGTTTTAATGTTTCTTCAACTGAATCGTTTTGTCTGCGTACATTTTGAATACACACTTCTTTGTGTCTCATTTTATCAACTGGGAAAGACCACCTGTCAAATTCAGGGATACCAATTATCAACAATTTGCCACCAGGTTTAAGCATATCAATAGCTTGGTCTATTGCTTCTTGTTTACCACAACACTCGAAAATTACATCTAATAATAATGGCTCTTGATCTTTCACTTTAGCAACCACATCTTCTTTAT
>JAIFLP010000032.1:0-2093 GCA_020049015.1 Bacteroidota bacterium
CTTTTAGTTTACAAATACATAATAATATCGCCACTTTTTCACTCCCACTTGTTAACTATGACACATTTTCATACTGATAGTATTTGTTTTACTGACAATTTTGCCTATATCTATAAGTTTACGGTTGTCGATTGACATATTTACTTAAAAAAGTAGTTTTATAACGAAATGGAATGATATTTGTACCTTTGCAAAAGGAAGCAAATAAGTGCAACCACAATTTTTAACATTAAAGGATGTCTTGTCCTGATATAGGTTTACACAAATAGTGTAAATTTAACACCGCATAAAAATGAAAATGAACAAGAAAAAAGAAAACATCAGTAAAGAGGCAATCGTAGCTGAGTATCTAACTTGAACTATTACATATAGTGCGTTAGAAGCTAAATAGGGAGTACTCAATAGAATTATTTGCGATTGGGTTATGGAATACCAGAGAAGAAAACCAAGTTGGAAAGAAAAGAAACGAAGAAAAATGGAAATTGAATCAGGATTAACAAGTATAAAGTGTAAACTTTTTTTAGGACGAGTCACACCCCTATACCACACCATTGTCTTATAGAGCTAACATTTTTTTTGGATATATAGTAAAAGACTTAAGAATAAAATTAAAGGTTTAATTATCAAATAATAAGTGTTTTACAAAAATGTTAGTAAGAATTGAATTCAAAATAAAATCAATTAAATGTTCTAATTATATCCGAACTTTATTTTATCTTTGTAGCCGAATGATTAAAATTTAAAAGATTTGAGAATTTCGAATAAATTCATACTAGGTAAATTGATAAAAAAGAATCGTGGAAATTCGAAATTGGTTCAAGCTGTGCAGCA
The DNA here is from genome assembly GCA_020049015.1 of Bacteroidota bacterium. Taxonomy (GTDB): domain Bacteria; phylum Bacteroidota; class Bacteroidia; order Bacteroidales; family DTGW01; genus JAIFLP01. Next base: position 832 of record JAIFLP010000032.1, read on the forward strand.
GTTGTTAACCGATATAGAGGAGGGTGTATGGAAAAAGCCAATGGATTTGACAGCGAATAGACCTGATGCAGATTGCGTTTATGGCGGAGAATTCTATTTTTTCAATATCAATATACATCGAACTTTGATTTTGATTGAATTTGAAGAAGATGGTGAAGTTACGATTGTTTGGGCTGGTAGCCATGATGACTATGAATTGACTTTTAAAAATAATCGGAATGTGATTAAAAAATGGTTAAAGGATAATAATTGGATTTAAAATTAGCGATCATGAAAGATATTATGGACATTAAAGAAGTATTAAAAATAGGTAGACTCGAAAATGAATATGATTTGCAAAAGGCATCATTGTTTGAACGTAAATTACGTTTAATGAAAGGTGAAAATCCTGATTTAGTTCCAATTAGAAAGAGGCTTCGTGATTTGATAAAGGATTATGAAGACAGGCATTGGTCTGATTTTGAGAAAATAACCGATTTGCAAGTCGAGGAGTCTGATAAAGCTGAGAAGATTGTAGGCTATGAACTAAAGTTTATTCAAAAACGAAAGGAGAGTATTAGGAAAAAACTTAAAGAATTTGATATGACTCAACAAGATTTGGGCGTATTATTAGGACATTCAAAATCGTATATGAGTGAATTAATAAATGGAGTATCTCAGTTTACATTAAAGGATTTAGTTATTATCCATCGGATTTTAGAAATAAACTTAAATATTTTGATTCCGACAAGCCTTCAATCAGAAACAAGAGATAAAGTAAGAGAATCGATTCGAAAACTCAACAACCCAAAGTTAAGATTGAGGAAAACTGAATTAGTATAGGGTAAACAGCGTATAACACATAGCAAAGTGCATGCAGGTTTAAGAGGTATGCGAATGCTTTTGACTCAAAGAAACAAGTCGATAGCCAAATTATTTGATGAATTTTTTGGGAAAACTTTTAGGGTGGCGCATTGTCGAAGTCAGGAGTATTTTTTGCAGTTGCTCAATAACCGTTTAGATAATTTTATTAATGAAATGACCAGAGAATTGAAGTAAACGCTATTTAATTGCAGAAAAAAAGAATAAATTGATGCATTACCCTCTTAATCCATTAGTCCATACATCAAAAAGCAATACTACTTCATCCGCCATTCTTTTTTCCCATTAAATTGGGTAAATGCCATAATTTGATTATATTTGTTAATATCGTTATTATTGAGGGCTATTTTCTTGACTATGAATAAAGACTGGGTTTCTGTAAAGGAAGGTTTCCAGGCAAG
>JAIFLP010000032.1:2098-16761 GCA_020049015.1 Bacteroidota bacterium
TTCCAGGCAAGGGTCATGGGTTAAAGATATTGAATAAATTGCTTTTTTGGGGGTGGTCAGACAGGCATTTGTGTAGATTTTTTATAACTACAAAGTGAGATTATTTTTCATATATTAACATTTTATCTACTTTAAAGTTGCGTATTGTAAAAATACAACGTATATTTACAATTATTTTTCAATACATGGCATCGAAGCAGGAAGTAGAAAAATTCTTAAAGGAACTAAAGGTGAAAATGGAAGTTTTTGGCATATTGTTTCTTGATGAACGTGGAAAAAACCAACAGGCACTTCACGATTTGGAGATTTCACCTGCCAAGCGCAAAGAAATAATTACAAACCTAAGGACGGATGATTTCAGCGAAGGCCCATTGGAAGAAAAAATGAGGGGTATTTTGCCCATGTGGGTTTTTGGCAAAGAAGTGAAACAGAAAGAAGTGTATATCAAGATTAGTATGGGTTTAGAAAATAATAGTGCCGTTTGTATTTCGTTTCATGTAGCAGAACACCCTATGAACTATCCATATAAAAATTAAAATTATGAAAAGTCCATTTTCAGGTAAAGAAATGAGCATTCAAAAAGAATGGCGTACCATGAATTTCCGTAAGGACGAATTCAACGTATTGTTTCATTCATATAAATGCGACGAAACAGGAGAACAATTCGAGGATGATGCATTTGCACAATTGAATTATATTCAGTTGGTAAATCAATACAGGGAAAAGTATTCAATACCTTTCCCTGAGCAAATCATTGCTATACGCGAAAAATACGATACATCCGCAGCAAGAATGTCTGAAATATTGGGTTTTGGTACAAATAGTTACCGTCAGTATGAAAACGGAGAAGTACCCAGCCAATCGAATGCCCGTTTAATTCAACTTGCTGATGACCCGCATGAATTTAAAAAATTGGTGAATTTATGCAATACAATAGAATCAAAGGTAAAAAACAAATTATTGCATAAAATACAAGTATTGCTTGAGGAACAAAAGAATACCAAGTTTGAAAAGCAGTTGGAAAATTATTTCTTTGAAGCTTGTCTTCCTAATACATTTACAGGTTATAAAATGCCTAATTTGGAGAAGTTTACAGAAATGGTTGTTTTCTTTACTGAAAAGTTGCAACCCTGGAAAACCAAATTAAACAAACTACTTTTTTATGCTGATTTTGCTATGCACAATCAATCTGGTTATTCAATAAGTGGAGTTCAATACAGGGCGATTCCAATGGGACCTGTTCCAAATAATTTCAATAGCATTTTTGAATATTTGGCTAATAATGATGATGTGGAAATTTATTACACTACATTCTCAGATGGCGGAACTGGAGAGCAATTTAAACCAAATTCAAAAAGAGAGTTTAATTCAGAGCTATTTACTGAAAATGAACTTCAAATATTAGAAAATATCGCAGAAAGGTTTAAAAATACATCTACAAATGAGATAATTGAAATCAGTCATAAAGAAAAGGCTTGGAAAGAAAATAAAGACGAAAAAAGGATTATTGATTATAAATATAGCTTTGATATGAATTAGCCCAACGCTTCATCCAAATTTTGCCAAAGAGCCTTCCAGCTCTTCCCACGCAAACGCACGGAGGACAAAACAACCAACAATATATAACAAGACAAAAAAGAATTGAAAGAATGAAAATATTACATACTTCTGATTGGCATTTAGGCAGGACTCTTTATTCTAAAAAAGAACGACAAGAAGAACATACAGCATTTTTAGAATGGTTATTAAAGACAATAAATGAAAAATCTATTGACTTATTGCTCATTGCGGGCGATATCTTTGACACAGCATCACCGAGTAGTAAATCTCAAAAAATGTATTACGACTTTCTTGTTAAAGTGAGAACAGCCGGTTGCGAAAATGTAATTGTTGTTGGTGGAAATCACGATTCACCAAGTTTTATAAATGCCCCAAAAGACATTTTAGCAGCTCTAAATGTAGCAGTAGTTGGCAATGCAACTGACAACATTGAAGATGAAATTATTGTTGTCAAAGACAACAAAGGAAATCCGACTGTAATTGTTTGTGGAGTTCCGTTTTTACGAGAAAGAGATATTAGCCGTTTTGCGGAGGGCGAAAGTTATTCAAACCGATCAAAACGCATAAACAATAATATCAAAAAACACTACGAAGAAATTTCCAAACTTGCTGAAAACAAAAAGAAAGAATTAGGAAAAGAAATTCCAATTATTGCAACAGGACATTTATCGGTTGCTGGAGGGCAAAGAAATGAAGACGATGGAGTTCGTGAAACTTATATCGGTAACATTGAAGCAGTGGGTAGCAACATTTTTCCTGACACATTTGAATACGTTGCACTTGGACATTATCATATCCCGTCTAAAATCAAAGAACATATTCGGTATTGTGGTTCTCCTATTCCTATGGGCTTCGGAGAAGCAAAACAGACAAAATGTGTTTATGTGATTGACTATACAAAAGAGAAAAATATTGAAACAATTGAAATTCCTATTTTTCAAAAATTGGAATCAATAGTTGGTGATAAAAAACATATTGAAAAGTGTTTGACTGAATTGAAAAAAACAGGTTCATCAGTTTGGGTAGAGGTTATTTACAAAGGTGATGAGATTTTTACGGATTTTTCTGCGTGGACAAATGAGCAAATAGCTAATTCTAAAATTGAAGTATTAAAACTTCAAAATCGCCAACATCTAAACGAAGTATTAACAACAAACGACACAACAGATTCACTTGACGAACTCAACGCTTTTGATGTCTTTGATAAACTTCTTAACAAAGCAAGTATCTCAGATGAACAAAAAGAAGAATTGAAAGAATCCTACAAAGAAATTGTTGACGGTCTGAACATAGTAGAATAGTGCATTATGAAGATTTTAAACCTAAAATTCAAAAATATAAATTCGCTATCAGGCGAAAGCGTAATTGATTTTACAAACCCTGTTTTTACAAACGATGGGCTTTTTGCCATTACTGGAAAAACGGGTGCAGGTAAAAGTTCAATACTTGATGCTATTTCATTAGCTTTTTATGGCAAAACGCCAAGAGTAGATGTTACAATAAGCGAAAATGCCGTAATGACAAGAGGTGAAAAAGATTGTTATGCTGAAATTACTTTTGAAGTAGCAGGAAAAAAATATAAATCATCTTGGAAGCAAGAACGTGCCAGAACAGGAACGTTAAAACCAGTAAACCGATTAATTGCAGATTTTGAAGATAATATCATAGCAGACCAAGTTCGTACTTGCGATGCAGAAATTGTAAAAATTATTGGGCTTACATTTGAGCAGTTTACAAAAGTCATAATGCTTGCACAAGGAAGCTTCGCAGCCTTTTTGCAAGCTGATAAAAATGATAAAGGTCAACTTTTAGAACAAATTACGGGTACAGAAATTTATGCAGTAATTTCTAAAATTGTTTTTGATCGAAACAAAACCGAAAAAGAAAAATTAGACAGGATTTTACTTGAACTTGAAGCAATAAAAATTCTTTCAGCAGAAGAAATAGAAAACTTAATAAATGAAAATGCTGTAAATGAAAAAGTAAAAATTCAAGTTGATGAAGAATTGCAAAAAATAGAGACAGCAAAAAAATGGCTTTTAGATTTAACGAATCTACAAACTCAAATAAATGTAGCAAAAGAGAAGTTGCCTGAATTAGAAGAAAAAGCAAAAACAGCAAAAGAAACATTTGAAAAATCTGAAATAGATTTAAAAACGGTAAAAGATGAACAAAAAAAGCAAGAGCCAATTTTTAAAAATGTAAGAGAATTAGACACCAAAATTTCAGAGAAAGAAAAATTATTGAAGCCGATTCTGGAAGTCATTTCTAAATTGGAGGAAAATATAAAAACGGGTTCCAATAATTTAAATAGCCAAAGTTCCGAATTAGAAAAATCTAATAAATCATTAGTTGAAAAACAAAAGTGGGCAAATGCGAATAAGAAATACGAAGACCTTGTTTCAAACTTTTCTGCCATTGAAAAAGAAAATCAAGTATTGGTTAATTCATTTGGGGATATTGAAAATCATAATTCTGCAATATTGGAATTGCAAAAAGATTTTGAAACAAAAAAATCCATTGTAAAAAAGGCAGTTGATTCTTATACAGAAATAGACAAAGCATTAACTAAAAAGACAAAAGAACTTGAAACACGTAAATCGGAATTATCTCAAATATTGAATGGAAAAGAGCTTTCCGAATATCAATCAGAAAAAGAAAATATCACAAACATTGTAACACACATCAATAAACTAATTGAAGTTAGAGAAGCAATTTCAGTAAGTAAAAAGGAAATTTCAGGAATTATAGATTATATAAAAGAAAACAACGAATTATCCAAAGACCTTGAAAAGAAAATTAAAAATGATAAAATAACCTCAAAGAACTTAGAATATCAAATCAATCTTCTTGATGAAAATATAGGTTTAACAAAAATAATCCTAAGTTTAGACGAGCATCGACATAATCTTGAAGATGGAAAAGACTGTCCTCTTTGTGGTTCAAAGAAACACCCTTATGCAGCAGGAAATGTTCCGAAAATTGGCAAACAAGAAAAAGAATTGGTTAAACTAAAAGAACAATTTAAAGAAACTACAAAAGCCATTCAGCAAAATGAGAAAGGATTGGCTAAATTAGAATCAGAGGGAAAAAGTGCTTTGAGCAATAAAGACAAAGAAGAAAAATATTTGTCAAAAAATACGAATAAGCAAACCACGATTATATCAGAAATAAAAAAACTTCACCGTGGTTTTACATTTACAGATGATAAAGCTATCAAAATAATTCATCAGAAAAAGCAAATTGAATACAAGCAACTTGATGAAATAATCAAAAAAGCAGAGAATAGCGAAAAATCACTAACTAATCTTAGAGATAAAGAAATTCCTGCATTGCAAAAAGAAAAAGAAAAATTAGCAAATGAAAAAACCAAGGTGGAAACTTCACTGAAAGTTTTGGAAAAACAGATTGAAGATAGAAATAAATTAGTATCAACAGCACAAGAAAAATACGAAAAAGAGAATGCCATATTTGTGAGTAAACTTGAAAAATATGAAGTTAAAACTATTGAAGCATTGAAGAAACGTCTTGATTCTTGGAAACTAAATAAAGAGCAAGTGGACGATCTAACAAAGCAAATCACAACTCTAAAAAGCAATATTGCTTTAAGTAAACAAGAAATTGATAGTCTAGCAAAATCATTTGACGAAAAACAGAAAGATAGAGATAGCATAGATGCTGCTAAACAAAAACTATCAAAAGAACGTAAAGAAATTTTTGAAGAAAAATCTGTTGAAGTAGAAGAAAATCTTTTAAATAATTTGATTGAAACCAGCGAAGCCAGTAAAGTGAAAGCTGAAAAATCAAAAAATGAAATCAATACGGAACTTGAGAAAATCATAGCCATTGTTTCCGAAAAAGAAAAAGATTTGTTAAAAACCAAAGAGCAAAAAATAACCGAAAAAACGAACGAAGATCTTCAAAATGAGTTTAACGAGAAGAAAATTAAATCAGACGATTTTTCTCAAAAGATTGGAGGTAACAAACAAACATTAAAATCTAATGACGACAATTTAAAAACAAGCGGAAGCAAATTAAAAGAGAAAGACAAACAGCAAGCAGTATGTAACAAGTGGGGAAATTTAAATGAATTGATTGGTTCAAGTGATGGGAAAAAATATCGCAATTTTGCACAAGCATTAACTTTTGAATATTTAGTAGGTTTATCAAATGTTCAACTTAGAAAAATGTCTGACCGCTATCTTCTTAAACGCACAGGCGACAATTCTAATCCTTTTGAGTTGTCTGTTATTGACAAATACCAAAATAGTGAAGAGCGAACTGCACAAAATCTTTCAGGTGGAGAAAAATTTATTGTTTCGCTTTCTCTCGCACTTGGCTTGTCAGGTATGGCAAGTAAAAATATGCGTATAGACACCATGTTTATTGACGAAGGCTTCGGGACACTTGACTCTGACTATCTTGACGTAGCATTAAACGCTTTGTCAAATTTGCAAAGCGAAGGAAAAATAATTGGTGTAATATCTCACTTGGCAGAACTTAAAGAAAGAATTGCGACACATATTAAGGTTATTCCAAGTGGCAACGGACACTCAAAAATTCAAATAACCTAATTCCGTTCCAAACATAATGAAGGTGATTGTGTCCTAGACCCATAAAGTTGCTGAAAATAATGAAAGTGAAAAAACACACATACACGAACAAAGATTGGAAACAATTATGTAGATAGCTAATATTGAAGCTAAATTTACAGAATATAAAAAAACTAAAAACCAAAATTACTAAATAAATAGATTGATTAAGGAGTTTACAAAAATAATAAGTATGATGTCCTTCCGCCAGTCTTTTTTCCCTATATCATTTGTATAATTGTATGTTTTGTTTAAATTTGCTAATACCGTTATTATTGAGGGCTTGTTTGGAAGCATGAATAAAGATTGGATTCATTCAATCGGGTTTACTGTAAAAGCCATGGACTCACTACCATCCGGGTGGAGTGGTCAAACCCAGCGAGAATGACAAAAGCATTTCCACCAAAATGCAAAAGGCATTAGCATTGGTAGAAATATCGTTGCAAGACCATATTATTATTGCAAATAATGAGTACTTTTCATTTAAAAGAAACAGATTATTATAATTTTGGCGAATTTGCCATATTTAAAATCCATCAATTTCCATGGGTTTGTAAGTATGTCGAATTTAATAAATAAGCAGCTATGGCTAAAGAAAGTAAGATAAAAGTAAAAGAAACAGAAATTACCGTAATTGTCAAAAATGAAATTGACTATATCTGTCTTACGGACATGACTTCTGGATTTAACGAAGGTAGTGGATTAATAGGTAAATGGATTACCAATAAAAATACTCTTGAATACATGGGTATTTGGGAAAAAATTAATAACCCCGATTTCAATTACCCCGAATTCGGGGTAATTGAAAAAGAGGCAGGAATCAACCGGTTTATCATGTCTGCAGGGCAGTGGATTGCTAGAACTAAAGCCCTCGGAATGCTGGTTAAAGCAGGTCGCTTTGGAGGTACTTATGCCCATAAAGATATTGCCTTTCACTTTGCAATGTGGCTTAGTCCAGAGTTTCAGATTTATCTTGTAAATGAATTTCAACGCCTCAAGGCAGATGAAAACAACCGAAACAAGCTCGAATGGAACCTGCAACGAACATTAGCCAAAGTAAACTACCACATTCATACCGATGCAATTAAAGAAAACCTGATACCCAAAGAGCTTACTAAAAAAGATGCATCAATGGTGTATGCTTCTGAAGCCGATTTATTAAATATGGCACTCTTTAGTAAAACAGCAACCATTTGGCGTAGTGAAAATCCTAAAGCCGAAGGTAATATTCGCGATTTCGCTAACTTGGAGCAACTGGTAGTGCTTACCAATTTAGAAAGCTTAAATGCGGTTTTGATACAACAAGGATTATCTGCTACTGAACGTTTATTGCAACTCAATAAAATTGCCATACAGCAACTGAAAACATTATTGAATAATATATCACTCAATAAATTGAAATAACCTGCTTTGCGCCTTTGCGAGAGAATTTTTCTCGCAGAGGCGCAAAGCCGCAAAGAAATAAAAAAAATTATGAACGAAAAATTGAACAATCAACACGCAAAACAGCTCATTTGTAAACCGCTAAAGCCAAGGCACAACCAAAGTATGCAAGAAAACTTTCTTGCCAAATAACCAAGATTGATATAGAATGATTGAAATTCAAAAAATAGCTGAAATATTAAATAACTCACCAAGTGTAGAACTTCTCCGATTGAGAAACAGGGAAGCTATCATAGTATTTCTCAAAAATACATTTTCTAATCTGCAAGGAGCTATATCAGAAGAAAAAATTATTGCCCAACTTGCAGACTTTTTAGATTACAGAAAAATTGAGAAAGATGAAGAAAGTGACATTGATGTTTTTGATTCTTACGAAATAAAAGCCAAAAAATATATCTTAAGTTGGACAAACAAAGGTTTTTTAACAAATTATCCCGATGAACAAGGTGAAGTTTTTTATGAACTTTCATCTCATTCTAGCAAAACCATTGATTGGCTAGCGAGTTTGAAAAAAGAAGAATTTGTAGGGACAGAATCAAAATTTAATAACATTTTAAATCAATTGAAAGAATTGGTTGAGAATACAAACGAAGATTCTGAAAAACGAATTCAATTATTGGAAGAAAAGAAATTAGAAATAGAGCAACAAATTCAACGAATCAAAACAGGCGAAGATGTAAGAGTATTCGAGGAATTTGAAATTGTTCCTCGCTTCAATCTAATCAATCAATCTGCCAAGGAATTGTTGTCTGACTTCAAAGAGGTTGAAGACAATTTCAAAGAAATCACGAAAGACATTTATCAAAAACATGCTGACGGTAGTTTATCAAAAAGCGATATTTTGGAATCTACTTTCGATGCACTAGATGCGTTGAAAGAAAGTCAGCAAGGAAAAAGTTTCTATGCTTTTTGGTCGTTCATCCTAAATCCCGACTTGCAAAATAAATGGGATACCCTTACAAAAGAATTATACAAGACTTTGGAAGAGAAATCAATCCCTGTAAGTGACCCTTTCCTGAAAGGAATGAAGAAACATCTTCACGGTGCTGGCCAAAAAGTATATAAAGCCAATGATAAAATGGCTGAAAAGCTCAGCCGTATTATCCGTGAAAACGAAAGTTCTAAATCGGAAGCCACAAAAAACATTATTCAGGAAATAAAAAAACAACTTGTTGAAATAAGCAAGAAAAAAAAGAAGCCTGAAATTTCATTTGAATTGGAAACAGAAATCGAAATCAATATTCCGTTTGAACGCAAATTAACCACAGAACAAAGCGAAGACATTATTTACAAAGACAAACCTAAAATTGCAGACGAAGACATCACTTCTTCCAACCATTTGGTAAAACTTTTTTCTCAATCAAATGTCGACAAAGAGTTGCTGAGAAAAAGGATTAAAGATATTCTGAAAGAAAAATCTCAAGTAACACTTCTAGATGTGGTTGATTATTACGGTGGACTTGAGAAAGGCCTTCCTGAATTGTTTGGATATATAGGAATTGTAAAAGAATTTAAACATGTCGTTAGTCCAGATAAAACTCAAAGCATTGTGTTTGATTCTGAAAACAAAAAGCAAATTAAAATCCCCGAAATTATATTAACCAAATGAATTTAGAAAACTATAAAAAACCATATAGCAAAGCAATTGTTAGATTGTTGAAATCACCCATTGAACGAAACTCAAATGAATGGGAAAATTTAGTAATGTATCAAAACGAGATACAAGACTACTTAAGCCAAATTGGTTTGGAACTCATTATTAAAAAAGATGAAGGCTTTGCCTTTGTAAAACAACTTGAGGATAACGATGGAAATACTTTGGGTTTCGTTCAAAGACGACAAATTGGCTTTGAAACATCTATTGTGCTAGTTGTGCTAAGGCAGAGCTTGGAGGAATTTGATAGCAATCCAACCCAGTTAGCTACTGATAAATTTATTACAAATTCTGAAATAAGAGACGAATTAGAGTTGTTCCTTCCTGAAAAATTCAACAGAAAGATTTTCATAAAAGAACTTGACAGGTATATCAATGCTGCTGTTGAATTAGGCTATTTGAAAAAAGTAAGTGAAAAAGATACCGAAACAAGATACCGAATACATCGAATTATTAAAGAAAAAATAACACTGGATATTTTACAGGATTTCAAAACAAAATTACAGGAATATGTTGAGTCTCTTTAGCACAAGTTCCGACAAGGCGGGTTTCAGACTTCAATATATGGAAGTTTTTAACTGGGGAACGTTTGATAAGATAGTGTTTAGAATTAACCCGCAAGGCAATAATTCCTTGTTAACAGGTGCTAATGCATCAGGAAAAAGTACATACATAGATGCATTACTTACATTAATGGTTCCTGCAAAAAAAGATAGGTTTTACAATCAATCATCAGGGGTTGATAAGAAAGGTAATCGAACTGAAGAAACCTATGTTTTGGGACATTATGGAAATATTCAAGAAGAAGGTAAAAGCGTTACTTCAACACAAAAGTTAAGAGATAAAAATACCTACTCTGTAATTCTTGCTCATTTTAAAAACACTGATTTAAAACAGGTTACGCTGTTTCAAGTTCGTTGGTTTAGTAGTAGTGGGGAATTAAACAGGCAGTTTGGCATTGCTCATACATCGCTTGAAATTGAAAACGATTTTCGAGATTTTGATTCAAAAGGGATGTGGAAAAGGAGGTTAGAAAAAACATACAATTCAAATACAACAAAAAAGAAAATTGAATTTATTGACGGTCCAACGGCATATGCCGAAAGAATGGCTGGTTTGTTTGGTATGCGTTCCGTTAAAGCATTGAGTTTGTTTAATCAAGTGGTAGGCGTAAAGGTTTTGGAAGATTTAGATGAGTTCATCAGAACAAATATGTTAGAGGAGCTAGATGCTGAAACAGAATTTATTCAGTTGAAAGAGAGTTTTCTTACTTTAATGGACGCAAAAACAAATATTGAAAAAGCAAAGGAACAAATCAAACAATTAATACCAATCAATGAAATTGCGCAAAAACTTACAAAAATACAAGTTGATTTGCTTCAATTAGAAAAAACAAAAGAAACTTCAGTTTATTGGTTTGCAAAAAAAGTTGTTGAATTAAGCGAAAAGGAATTAAAAAAATGTACTGAAGAAATGCAACGTCTGAATGATGAGTTAACTAAATTGCGAAGCAAAGAAGAAACACTAAAACAAGAAGAACGAACGATTTCCATTTCTATAGAAAAAGATGAAGTTGGTAGTAAAATAAAAGACTTAGAAAAGGAAATTAAGCAGCTCGAAACAAGTAAAATGTTGCGAAGCAAGAAACTAGACGACTATAACAAAATAGCCCAAAGTATTGACTTAATAACAAATCCAAATGAAGATGCCTATATTACAAACCGTGAAAAGGCCAAGCAGTTAAAACAAATTACCCAACAAAAAATTGAAGATGAGAATAAAAAGCTACGTGCATTGGAAAACGATGAAGATAAACTAAAACAAGAAACCGAAGATTTAGTAACCACAATTCAAACCCTTCAAAAGAACAAGAACAACATCGCAGGTCGTGAAGCGGAAATACGTGATGATATCATTGATTACATTGGCGCCGTCAAGGAAGAAATTCCGTTCATTGGAGAGCTCATCAAAGTGAAAGAAAACGAGTTGATGTGGGAATCTTCTATTGAAAAGGTGCTTCACAATTTTGCCCTGCGATTAATAGTTCCGACAAAATATTACGCCAAAGTAAACGAATATGTTAACAGCAATAATTTGAGGGGTAGAATTCGGTATGATAAGTATGAAGAAAACTATCTCAAAAATTTTAAGACCAGAAACATAACCGATAAATCTATAATAAATAAAATTGAAATAAAGCCAAAAACTGAATATTATGGATGGATTGAAGATTACTTGCAGAATCAATTTGACTTTGTTTGCGTAGATAATCTTACCGAATTTGAGCATTATACCGAAATGGCAATAACCCAAAACGGACTTATAAAATTCAAAAAAGGAAAACACGAAAAGGACGACCGCCCACATATCACAAAAAAAGAAAACTTTGTTCTGGGTTGGGATAACAAAGAAAAAATTACTGCACTAAAGAAAGAATTAACCAATCTTCAAAATCAGCAAAATGAGAACAGAAAGGCAATTACAAGTAAAAACAGTGAGCTAAAAAATTTAGGAATATATAGGGACGAATGCCATAATCTATTTTCAAAATTTGATAAATACGACGATATAAACTGGCAAATTTATGCTCAAGATATTCTTGAAAAAGAAAAACAGAAAACTGATTTAGAAAAAACCAACGACCGAGTAAAGAAACTACAAGAACAACTGAGCAAAGTCCAATTGAATTTAAAACAAGTTTCAGATGTTGATATTTTCAATAAAAGTCAAGACATTTTTAGAAAAAGAAAGGATATTGAAATTATTGAAGGAGAAATAAAAGAAAGTGTAAAAATAATTCATATTACTGGTATTGCAGACATTATTGAGTTTGAAAATACCAATTTAGAAATTCTAAACGTAGATTATTCAAATATCAAAACTACACAAACAAATTTTCAAAGAGAGTTAGCACAAAAAGAAAGCGAACTTAAAAATAAGAGACAGCAAAACGAACGTGAAGTTACTATCAAAATAAACGCTTTTAAACAACCATCAGAAGAAATCTCAAATAAGTTCAAAGATTGGCGTTCTGATGTCAATTCCCTACCTGATTCTACTAATTTGGATTTAATAAGTGAATATCAAGTAAGGTTAAAAACTCTACAAAGAGATGACCTTCCAAGGTTTGAAACAAAGTTCAATAACTATCTACAAGAAACCATTACCAACAAAGTGGGCGATTTCAGAATGTTTTTTGAGAACTGGTCAGATTCAATCAAAGAAAATATAAAACATTTGAATGACTCTTTGAAAGAAATTGATTTTAAAAACAAACCTCAAACGTACATCCAAGTGGTAGCCCCCAATAAAATAAGTGATGAAGTAAAAGAGTTTAGGAAGCTTTTAGAAGAAGCGGTTCCAAATGTTTATCAAATGGAAAAAACAATTGATGGAAGGGAGTATCACTTTAATAATCACATTCACCCATTTATAGAAAAATTAGATAAAGAAGAATGGCGTAAAAAAGTAATGGACGTTCGCTCCTGGTTCACCTATAAAGCGGAAGAGTTTTATAAAGAAAATAATCAGAAGTTTAAAACTTATGAAGCTATGGGGCAACTTTCTGGTGGTGAAAAAGCGCAACTCACCTACACAATTTTAGGCTCAGCCATCGCTTATCAGTTTGGCTTAACAAATAATAATCAAGGATTAGAACCAAAATCATTCCGATTTATTGCAATTGATGAAGCGTTTAAGGCGCAAGATGAAGATAAAGCCCGCTATCTGATAACGCTTTGCAAGCAACTTCATTTGCAATTATTGGTTGTTACGCCGAGCGATAATATTCACATTGTAGAAAACGACATTTCTTTTGTTCATTTTGTTGAACGCAAAGAAGAAAGACATTCGTGGTTGTATGATATGCCTATTGAACAATTCAAAGAAGAAAAAGCAAATTATCTGAATCAATGATTACACCAAAAGAAATAAAAGACAAAGCAGAAAGAAGATACATTTCTTTTCTTCAATCTTTGGTTGAGAATAAGCCTTTTGAAAAGCTTATAATTCGTGGTGATAAGTCATATACCAAATCTTCATTATCCGAATTTGAAAAAGAAATACAACAAATCGTCAGCCAATCTAAAGAAAAAAATGGTTTTGGATATACATTGGAATTTCAAAAAGTAAAAACAAAGTCGTTAGGAATACAAGACATACCAATCTCAATTTTCTTTGAAACTGAAAAAGATTTTCTGAAATTTTTGGGCAAGGAAAAAGAAGCTGAATTATTCAAAAAAAGCCTTATTAAAATCATCGAGGCATTTCCAGAATTAAAAGATTGGATAATAAAAAACCCAATTAAAGTTGTTAATAACCAGCTTGAATGGGAAAGTATTTTAAACGTTTGCCGATACTTCAAACAAAATCCTAAGTCAAATTTATACATAAGGGAATTACCGATAAAGGTCCATACCAAATTTATTGAAAACTATCAGAGTATAATTAAAGAATTGCTTAACATTCTGATTTCAGAGCATATTAATAGCGAAGAAAAGGAGTTTGAAAAAAGATTTAACCTGAAATATGCCGAGCCTCAAATTCGGTTTAAAGTTCTTGACAGAGCAATAGCAGAAAAATTCTTTTCGGGAGTTGACGATATTGCGGTTCCTATAAGCCAATTTGAAACATTGAATTTACCGATAAAAAAAGTATTGGTTGTAGAAAATAAAACAACGCTTTATACAACTTTGACTCTACCAAAAATGAACGATACTATTGCAATATTTGGAAGCGGATATAGTGTTTGCAACCTCAAACATGTTCATTGGTTTTCTAACCTTGAATTGCTTTATTGGGGCGACATAGACGTACAAGGTTTTGAAATTTTATCTCAATTCAGAAGCTATTTTAAGCAAACCAAAAGTATATTAATGGATTTTGCAACTTTTGAAAAATTCTTCGAAAATGATCTGGGAAACCAAACAAATATTTTTACATCGCTTAATTTGACTGACAGTGAGCAAAAACTATATGAAATTTTGAAAACAAACAATTGGCGATTAGAACAAGAAAAAATTCCATTCGATTATGCCAATGAATATTTTGATAAAGAAAACTTCACTTCGTAGTCAAACACCTTGGCTAATCACACAAAAAGCTAAAACACAAACGAAATAAGTATGAAGATCCCCAATCTATGTAATTTATTACTCAAAGCTTCTCCTTCGTAGCCAAAAAAACTATAATACCATCTTCTTCCCCTACCCATTTGCAAATTGGCAAAATTTGTTTATATTTGCTAATATCGTTATTATTAAGCAATATTTAAGAGTATGAATAGAGATCAGGTTCTTTCAATCCTGTTTACTGCAAAAGGCAAGGCTTTATAAATAAAGACGAAAAATATCGAATAAGTTATAAAAGCATATGCTATGATAAAACAATTTAATTGCTTGAGTGCTCCTTTGGTG
>JAIFLP010000140.1 GCA_020049015.1 Bacteroidota bacterium
TAATATATACCCATAAGTGATTGTATAATGATATTTATAATACCCAAAAAAGCAGACCTTCTTTATCTGCTATCCGAGTGTAATAAAAAAAGGCTGTCAGAAAATTGACAGCCTCCATAAGGAAAAATCAAAATAAAAACACACTAAAGCTTAAATCTTCGTCCTACTTCATCCCAATTAATTACGTTATAGAAAGCAGCAATATAATCGGGGCGGCGGTTTTGATATTTTAAATAATAGGCATGTTCCCAAACATCTATTGCAAGAACAGGAACACCTTTTATTTCAGCCACGTCCATAAGAGGATTGTCTTGATTCGGAGTAGAACTGATTACCAATTCTCCATTGTCTTTTTTTACCAACCATGCCCATCCAGAGCCAAAGCGCGTAGCTGCAGCAGCTGAAAACAGCTCTTTAAACTTATCAAATGAGCCAAAATACTTATTGATTGCATCAGCCAAATCGCCTTTTGGCACTCCTCCCCCATTGGGCGAAAGCACTTTCCAAAATAGGTTGTGGTTATAATGACCACCACCATTATTTCTAACAACAGGAGCATGAGCCGAAACATTTTTCAGTATTTCCTCCAGTCCCTGAGTTTCTAAAGCGGAGCCTTTAATAGCGTTATTTAAGTTATTGATATAAGCAGCATGGTGCTTTGAATGGTGTATATCCATGGTTAATGCATCAATATGCGCATCTAAAGCGTTGTATGCATAATCTAATTTAGGTAATTCGAATGCCATAATAAAAGTATATTAATGTTATTATAGCTTATTAACAATGGATATTTAGAATTGTTCTAAATAATATAAAATAAATAGAAAACATGTAAGGGTAAGGCTAGGACAAAATTCATTTAATACAAAAGCCGTGTAATCATTTGATTAACACGGCTTTAATGTTGTTTGATGTAGCCCGTAGGGGAATCGAACCCCTGTACCAAGAATGAAAATCTTGTATCCTAACCCCTAGATGAACGGGCCATCGTTATTTTTTGGAGTTGCAAAAGTAAAATAATTTTTCAATTCTACAATAAAAAAGAAAAAATTATTTCAAATTATATCGAAATGCTAAACCCATACCTGGATAGAAGCCATAATAAATATCGAAAGCCGGCTTTAAATCAAGTGCTATACTTAAGGGTACTTCTTGAATTACATATTCTAAACCCAAAACGCCATCAATACCAGCTGACGGATGATAATTATAATAATATCTACCATCTTTCCAATACCGACCATCATACCATGTTCCCAAATGAGCTCCACCACCAAAATAAACAAATAAACCATCTACAGAAAGTGATTTATGGATTTCATATAAAACTGTAATGCCAAATCCTCTATTATTTAATCCGCCAAAACTCAAAATACCTTCAATAGCTGCATCCGATTTAATAAAATGCTTCAGGTTTAATCCACTAGCATCTCCAAATTTAAATCCTATTCCCGTCTTATACCCTTGCGCCGTAGCACCAACTCCTAATGAAGTTAATAAAACAATAACGAACATTTTTTTTAAAGCTTTCATATCTCTATATCTTAAATCGTTTTTATCCAACGCGACATATAATTGGTCTCAGGCTCTTTTTCAAAACCCATATTTTTAAGCAATTTTTCTGCCGCAACATTGAAATTTTCTATGATAGTTTTAACTTTTTTTATTTTACCTGTCCCCTTACACCACTCTAATATTTTAATCAAAGCTTCTGTCATATAGCCTTTATTTTGATCATCTTGGTAAATTTCAAAATAAATTTCGGCCAAACCTTCTGCATTGGGCGGAGCATTAAAACAATACTGCCCCAATTGTTTTTTATTTTCCTTATCGTAAATCAACCAAAACGTATTATAGCAATACATTGTAGGTTTTTGATACACTTTCTTAAGCAGCACCTCTTTAAGCAAATAAGCAGCATCCTTATTTTTTAAATTATCAGACACTACAATATCTTCATAATTGGCTTTTAATTCAATTGCCTGAATAAAATTCTCCAATTCTTCAGCAGTAAGTGCCTTTATTACTATGCGCTCTGTTTCAAGTTTCATATACCCTCTTATCTATTGCAATTCGTTATATTTCTTCCTTAATTTATCTACTTTGTTTTGTTGAATCAAACTCAATTGTGAATAACGTTCATTTATCTGTTCTATCAATTGGAGGTATTCAGTTGAGATAACTGCGCATTCCGACCAGGCATCCATATCGCCATTTTTTGCTTTTTTTAACTCCACAACATACTTATCAACTTTTTCAGATAAGCTAATAATCAATGCATCATCACTTAATACCTCAGCATCAACATTACTCATTTCCTCTTCTGATATATCGTTTAAGGTATCCATATAACTATCCTCATCGAGTAATGTATCATTTTCTGCATTCATTTCATGCTGTTCAATGTTAAAGAATCGTGATAAAAGCTTGCTGCTAATCTTAAAAGAAACAAATCCTATCGATAAAAAAGCAATAAGAAGGGCTATAATTGACAAAGCCAATTTTTCAGGATAAATGATAGCAAGTATAGCAAGCACTAGTGCAGCTAATGCAGAAAAAGCTGAAATCCAAGGTGATTCATTATAAAATGCACATATTAAAGCCGTAAGCGACAAGAAAAAAGAACCATATACAAAATACTGCTTATTATCGTTCATATCGCTATGGATGTTAATTCAAATAATTTTATTTATTATTGTAACTTGCAAGGGCAAAAATAGATTATTTTTTAATTTGTTTGCCAACAAAACACTTAATAAAAGAAAATGCTCACGATTGTAGCTTTAGTGATTGCCATAGTAATGCAGTTTTTTGGTGCCATTTTGGCATTGGGACTTGTAAAAAGAACCAAGTACAGTCTTTCATGGATTCTCATATCAATAGGTTTTCTGATTATTGCTATTCAACGCAGCTTTGAATTCATCCCATTTGTTTGGAAAGAATTTGAGAAAGACATTAGTTTTATTAACACTTGGTTGGGCATAATTACCTCCATACTCTTTACAGTGGGAATCCTGCTAATCAGAAAAATTTTCATCTATTTACGGGGTGTTGAAAAAACCAGGAATGAAACTGAGAAAAGGGTTTTAAATGCAGTAATACAGACTGAAGAAAGTGAAAGGCGCCGATTTGCCAAAGACTTACACGACGGTTTAGGGCCACTTTTATCTACAGTAAAAATGGCCATTTCATCATTATCTCAGGATGAAGAATCGAAAAATAAAAAAAATATTATAGAAAACACCGATCTGGTAATCAACGAAGCCATTAAAAGCCTTAAAGAAATTTCAAATAATATAAGTCCGCATGTATTAGATAACTTTGGCTTGGCCAGCGCCATTAAATTTTTTGTTAATAAAATAAGTGGTACTTCAAATATTCTCATCGGTTTCGATTGCAATATCGACAATCAAAGATTTGACTATAACACTGAAGTTATAATGTATAGAGTGGTATGCGAATTAATCAACAACACCCTAAAACACGCCAATGCCAGTGAAATAACCATACAACTAATGCTACACAAAAAGCATATTACCCTAATGTACACCGATAACGGCAAAGGCTTTGATGTAAGTAAGATTTTAGATGGAGGCAATAATGGAATGGGATATTCGAATATTCATACCCGAATAAAATCAATCAAAGGCAGCTTAAACGTAGAAAGTGAAAATAATAAAGGAACTAAGGTAGTGATAGTAATAAATGTATAAGATGAACAGGATAGATGTTTTCATTGCAGATGACCATAATTTATTCCGCAATGGTTTAAAAATGCTTTTATTAAATTACCCTCATATAAATATCTGCGGAGAGGCTTCGAATGGTAAAGAGTGTGCTGAGGCAGTAGATTTAAAAATACCTGATATAATTTTAATGGATATTGATATGCCCTTAATGAATGGGATTGAAGCTACAAAAAATATCCTAGAAAAGCATGCTTCAATAAAAATCATATCCTTATCAATGTACGGTGAAGAAGAGTATTACTACAAAATGATTGAAAGTGGCGCAAAAGGATTTTTACTTAAAAATTCAGACATTACCGAAGTAGTTAAAGCTATTGATACCGTGCAAAACGGAGGCTCATACTTTTCGCCCGATGTGTTATATAATGTTGTTAAGAGCATTGATACCAGCATGAAAAAGCAATTAAACAATGCCACATTCTTATCAGAAAGAGAAAAAGAAGTACTTGAGCAAATATGTAAAGGACTTTCGAATCAAGAAATTGCTGAAGTGCTTTACATTAGCAAACGTACTGTTGAAAAGCACAGGGCTTCCTTGCTATCTAAAACAAATTCAAAAAACACTGCCAATTTAGTTATGTATGCCATTGAAAATAAAATGGTAGATTTGTAATAAAATAAGAAAAATCTATTCAACAAAAAAACTCAGTTATAATGAATAAAGTTAACATTAACATATATTTAGCCAGCGGCTTTGAAGAAATAGAAGCCATAGTACCTGCTGATATACTAAAGCGGGCCGGATTTCAGGTAAACTTAATTTCTGTTACCGGCAGCAAAAGTGTTACTGGAGCTCATGGTATCACCATTATTACCGATGCTTTGTTTGAAGATAGCAATTATAATAACTTGGACATGATATTATTGCCCGGGGGTATGCCTGGCTCCAAAAATCTGGATGAACACATAGGTTTGAAAAAAGCTATCTTGCAACATGATCAAAATGGCAAGGATATCGCAGCTATTTGCGCCGCACCAATGGTATTAGGGCATTTAGGATTACTAAAAGGAAAAAAAGCCTGTTGCTATCCAGGTGTTGAGAAGGAATTGGAAGGAGCCATAATATCTGATGGCTGTGTTGCCATTGATGGAAATATAATAACAGCCAAAGGCATTGGTGCAGCTATAGATTTTGCACTTGCCATAGTTGAGAAATACCAAGATAAAGCAAGTGCTGAAAAACTAGCGAAGCAAATGCTGGTTATTTAATTTCGCCACCATTTTCTATTTTTTGCGCAGGAGATACAAACACCAAACTCCCATCAGGCTTAGTTGCCATCAATATCATTCCTTGAGATGTGATCCCTTTTAATTCGCGAGGCTCAAGGTTAATTAAAATGGACACTTGCTGTCCAATAATCTTTTCTGGCTCAAAATATTCAGCAATACCACTTACAACTGTGCGTGTATCAATCCCTGTATCAATTGTCAACTGAAACAGTTTTTTTGTCTTAGCCACTTTTTCTGCCGCTATAATTGTTCCTGTGCGAATATCCATCTTGGAAAATTCATCATAAGAAACATTAGGCTTCTGCGCTATGATGGATTTTTCTGATTCTTTTTCCTGATTCTTAATTTTACTTTGACGCAATTTCTCTAATTGCTGCTCTACTGCTGGATCTTCAATTTTTGAAAATAACAATCCCGCAGTTCCCAATATATGACCCGAATCCAACAGATTTACATTCCCCGTATTATCCCAATCTGTTTCGTTCAAAAGCAACATTTTCTTAAGTTTAGCAGAGGTAAAAGGAAGAAATGGTTCCATTAAAACGGCCAAATTGGCAGCAATTTGAAGCGAAATATTCAATATAGTCCCTACCCTCTCCGGCTGATCCTTGAATATTTTCCAAGGCTCTGTATCTGCCAAATATTTATTACCCAAACGTGACAGATTCATTAATTCTTTCAATGCTTCTCTGAAACGAAATTGTTCCAAATTATCTTCAATTAACTTTTTAATTGGTGCTATCTGATTGATGGTTTCAGAATCATAAGCATTAAGTTCGGAACAAACAGGTACCTTTGAATCAAAATACTTTTGAGTCAGCACCAATGCTCTGTTAACAAAATTACCAAGTATAGCAACCAACTCGCTGTTATTGCGGGTTTGAAAATCCTTCCAAGTAAAGTCATTATCCTTTGTTTCAGGCATATTGGCTGTTAATACATAACGCAACACATCTTCCATACCTGGAAATTCATCAAGATATTCATGCAACCAAACAGCCCAATTTCGTGAAGTAGAGATTTTATCGCCTTCTAAATTTAGGAATTCATTACCCGGCACATTATCGGGGAGAATATAGGTACCCTCCGCCTTTAGCATAGCCGGAAATATAATACAATGAAACACTATGTTATCTTTCCCAATAAAGTGTATCAATCGGCTTTCTTTATCTTTCCAATATAATTCCCACTGATCAGTTAGTTCGCGGGTTGCGGAAATATACCCTATAGGAGCGTCGAACCAAACATACAATACTTTGCCTGTCTCTCCTTCTATAGGCACGGGAATACCCCAGTCTAAATCACGACTAACCGCACGGGCATGCAAACCTGAATCGAGCCAAGACTTGCATTGTCCATATACATTAGGCTTCCACTCTTTATGTTGTTCTAAAATCCACTCCTTCAAAAATGGTTCATACTTATCTAAAGGCAAATACCAGTGCTTGGTAGCCTTAAGAACAGGTACATTTCCGCTCAAGGTTGACTTAGGATTTATTAAATCAGTAGCATTCAGGGTTGTACCACATTTCTCACATTGATCTCCATAAGCCTTATCATTTCCGCAATGCGGGCAAACTCCAGTTATATACCTATCAGCTAAAAACTGATTGGCCAATTCATCATAATACTGTTCAGTTGTTTTCTCAATAAATTTTCCTTCATCATACAGTTTTCTAAAAAATTCTGATGCTGTTTTATAATGAGTTTCAGAAGAAGTACGGGAATAAATATCGAAAGAAATACCAAAACGTTGAAAAGAGTCCTTGATGAGTTGATGGTATTTATTCACCACATCCTGAGGAGTTACCCCCTCCTGTTTAGCCCTAATGGTAATAGGAACACCATGTTCATCGGAACCTCCAATAAAAAGAACATCTTTCTTTCTAAGTCGCAAGTACCGGGCATAAATATCGGCAGGTATATAAACACCAGCCAAATGGCCAATATGTACTGGACCATTAGCATAGGGTAAAGCGGAAGTGATTGTATATCTTTTAAATAAATTCATGTTAATAAAATTTAAGCAAGAAAGTACAAAAATAATCAAGTTAAATGAATCAGGTACGTGCTTATTTCATATTTTTACGCCGCAAAATAAATATAAATACATGAAGCGACCAGCATTTTTAAAAAAAGGAGACAGTATAGGCTTTGTAGCACCTGCCGGTGTAATAACAGCAGAAGAGTTAAGACCGGGCATAGAGCAATGGCACGAGTGGGGTTATAAAGTAATATTGGGAAAGCACGTTTATGACAAAGCTGATCAGTTTGCAGGAACCACAGAAGATAGGGCAGATGACTTCCAAGAAATGCTAGATAATCCTGAGATCAAAGCTATTTTTTGTGTTCGGGGTGGCTATGGTTCAATAAAAATCATTGACGAACTAAAATTTAAAAACTTCAAAAAAGATCCTAAATGGATTGTTGGTTACAGTGATATTACTGTTTTCCATTCATACATTAATGAGTCAGTTGGCGTTTGCACTATTCATGGCCCCATGCCTGGGAACATAAAAAAATACGGCAAAAACAATGCTTCCGTAATCCATTTAAGAGATATGTTAGAAGGCAAAAGAATAAATTACGATATGCCCTCACATTCATTAAACAGAGAAGGCAATGCCGAAGGCAGCATTTGTGGAGGTAATTTATCACTCTTATATAGTATGCGCGGAACAGGTTTGGATATTGACACCAACGATAAAATTCTGTTTATTGAAGACATCAATGAAAATCTATACCATTTAGACCGAATGATGATGAATTTGAAAGTTGGTGGTAAATTAGACTTTCTTAAAGCTCTTATAGTTGGCGATATGGGTGAAATGAAAGATGATGCCGAAAAACCATTTGGAAAGACTGCATTCGAAATCATTTTAGAAGCCGTGGAAGATTACAACTACCCTGTATATTTTGATTTTCCAATGGGACATACAGAAAATAACTATCCATTGATGATGGGAGAAACAATTAGAATTATTAACAATAAGTTACAATTTATTTAATATAATTGAGGAAAGCATTATTCGATAAACAAATCGGTAATGCTTTCTCCTTGTTGCAATTGATATGCCCGCAAACCCGTTGTTAATGCACCTGCGACATTCTGGGGTAAGTCATCAATAAATATAGTTTCTTGCGGAATAATCCCTTGCTCCTCCATCACAAACCTATAAATTTCAGCGTCGGGCTTGCGCATGTGTATTTCATTGGAATAATACACTTTTTCAAAAATATCATATAAAACAACCGATCCAAATTGCTGCATAAGTTTAGCGTGGTATTGCTCAATATGAATTTCATTAATATTGCTCAATAAAAATATTCTATATTTTTTTTTCAGGTTCTGCAATAAATTTATTCTTTCTATTGGAGTATCAAGCAGCATAGCACCCCAAGCATTATCAAAAGTTTCATCGGTAATTTTTTCATTTCCAATCAGACCCTTCCTGAAATCATGAGCCGATATTTTACCGGTTTCAAAACCATCAAACAAATTACTTTGCTTATACTGCGTATATAGCTCTTCAATATTGTGAATACCTATTTCTTTAAATGCATTTAAAGTGAGGCGGTAATTAATATTCACAATCACACCGCCCAGATCGAAGATAATATTTTTTATTTCGTCTTCTCTCTTTATTAGAATATTAGTTTTTAATTTTTTTGAAATCATAATATTTTTTTTGTTTTTGAATTGTCTATTATAATCAAAATTTGATTATAAATCTCTGAACGATTAACCTCCAAAACCCGTTGAGCTATGGCTCCAGCCTTCATCATACCGCCCTGATAATATCTCACAAACCAAGGAGAAACAGACAAAAACGCATCTATATATGAATAACGAAACCCCACGTAAGTTCCAATACCCAAAAGCATACCCGTTAATAAAACAGAATTTAGTCCCATATATACATCACCCGAATAAAACTGACCAAGTCCAGGGATTATACTCAGTTTCCCTGCTAGTTTTGGGTTGGGTCGAAAAAAGCGTTTTTGATTACTAAATACAGATCTAATTTTAGCACAGGCTAATGAATCGGGATAAACACAAGCAAGAAAATGCTTTTCTGCATTTCTGTAATCAACAGCTCCATAATATGATATTGCGAGATAAAAATCCAATCTCTTGGACTGCAAGCTATCCTGAGGTTTCACAGATTGTAATTCCTGTATCGATAACAAAAATGCGTTTTCAAGCTGAAGGCAGTGCGCCTTTTTAAAAACATACTCAACCTTTAACGAATCATGAACAGAAATATTAACTGCATGAGAGTATGCCAATGCGGCATTAGCTAGGTCATTCATTTCAAAATACAAATCGCCTATTCTTTCATACACCTCCTCTGTAACAGAATCGGGATATAAAAAAACAGCTCTCTTATACTCCTTAATAGCAGAAGAATATTCTGCTTTTAATTGGTATTGATAGGCCATTTGCTTTAACAAAGAGTAAGAATGGGCTGCGTTTACTCCTTGAGAACAAAGACTAAAAAATAGAATATAAAATATCTTTTGCTTCATTTATAAATTTTAACTCAGCTTTTTTATTGTAATCTTTTGTCGCCTTAAAAGCACCATAAATATTTCCAGAATAAAAACCCAATGTAATTCCAGTAAAAATCCAACCATACGTGCTTTGTTTACCATATTTACTAAAACCTCGGTATGCCTGAAATGCATTTGCACCCACAAAAATAAAAGAAATCAGTCCATCCTGCCATCTTCCAGCATATACCTTACCCGAACCAGGCAGAATAGCGGACATTGCAGCAGCCATAGACGGGCTTTTAAAAGAAAAATTTACCGTTTCAATAGATAGATTCATCAATTTAGGATGAACATCCTGATGTGCTATAAAAAACGAATAGGCCGTCTCCCACTTCCTTTCAAGCAGAAATTGTCCCATTTGAAAATTATGCTTTTCATTCAACTTCAATAATGAACTTGAAGAAACAACGTTTGAAACAGAATTAAAATCATTGATATCAATATAAAATTTTATTAGGGCAAACGACTCTATACGAGAATAGCTGCTAGCATCCTTTGAAAAAAAAGAAGGTGTATTTTCCAACGCTTTTTGATGCATTTTCAAAAATCGATAGCAATGAATTGTACGACTTAATACCGTATCGTTAGCACTATATGTAAATGCAAACCGATTATATTCTTCAAGAGCAAATCGATATTGGCCAGATTCAAATAAATAATTAGCAAAACGCAGCTGTTGAATCGAATCATTAAAAGATTGAGCAAATGACTTAGCCAATAAACACAAAAACAAACAACTAAATAAAATAGCCTTACTCATCTATAAAAATTTACTCAACTGGATCAATCAATAAATCTGAATCTTCTGCTTTTTCATAATGCCTAACTGACAAGCCATGACAACGAGACAAACGATCGAAAGCCGCCATTGCGCCCACTACAATTCCTTTTTGTTGAACCGACTCAAAAGCGTATTCGGAACAAGAAAGCTTGAAAACACAAGACCTTGAATCTTGCGAAGAAACAAAACGCTTGTAACCTATAAACAAAGCCGAAAGAAAAAAATTTGCCTCATTATGACAATCTTCAAAAATTGCATGAGTATTACCTTTATTATCAACAAGATAAATTCGAGAAGCTCTTCTTAAATCCTCAGCATTCTGCGAATATGAAGCCATTGACTTAATTATCAAAGACAATAACAAGACATAAATGATTATTTTTTTCTTCATCATTAAAATGCAAGAATATTAAACTATCTGAAACAAACTCTATAAACAACTGGAACAAAAATAGCCATTTTTTGAAATAAGCTTCCTAGCTATCAACTAAAAATTCTATTTTAAATTAAATCCATATATATAGTTGACTGATTAAAAATCTAGCGATCTCTAAGATGCGCCCATACCTCATTCAGAACGTTAACTACCTATCAATCTGAATAAAACAAAGAATATGCTGCCTTTTTTAATAATTTAATAGGGTAATATACAGCATATTTATACATAATTTTTGTTTTATAAATTAAAAAAATTTAACTTTGGGGCTTAAATTCAAGACATTATTAATTAATCAACAATTAAACAAAATTTTATGAAAAAATTATTTTTTATTTTAGCGATTGGATCATTACTGGCATCTTGCAGTAATAAAATCACTAGCTCATCCAAAAATTCAGTTCCTTTCCCAGGAATGACTGTAACCAGAGCTGATTACAAATTATCGAAAGATGTTAGTGGTGAAGTAGAAGTAAAAGAATGGTCAACCCTTTTAGGATTTATCAGAAATGTTAAAACCATAGGTGAAGAAAAACGTGTAACCAGAAGTGGTCAAATCAATGGTTTTGGATTAGACAAAGCTTCATCAATTGCTGTTTACAAAATTTTAGAAAGCAATCCCGAATTTGACTATTTAACAAACATTAGAGTTACAAAAGAGTATTCTCAAAAAAAGTATTTTGTATTTACTAAATACAATTCAAAAATTAAAGTTGTAGCTAAAGGCATCACTTTAAAAACAGAAAAATAGTCTATTCACTTAAATAGTTTACAAAAGATGAAAAAAATAAATTTAATTTTGGGTATAACTACCCTAATATTCCTCCTTTTCTCGTGTAAGCCTGTTACGGTGATGCAGAAAGACATTAAACATATGCCTGTTAAGTTTAAGCCATTAAACAGAACTGAATATACATTAGTAGGAGAACTTAAAGCTGAAATAACAATAGCTGGAAAGATTAGTGGAAAAAAGAAAACCTTAAATAAAGAATTCGCTAAGGATTACAAAGAAGGTTTGATTAGTAAAACTGAGGCTACAGATATCATGTATTTCGCACCCAAAGAAAATGAGGTAATTACTGGTTCTCTTTATGACGAGAATATATTTAATAATGTTTACGGGTCAGCAAGTATTGCAACTGGTAAAAAAATTGGGCTTTTTCAATTATTATTTAACTTTAGAAAGAATATTCAAATAAGAGATGCCGGAATGGAATTTGCTTATTTTGAATTAGTTAAAAAATATCCTGAGATTGACTACTTTATCAATGTTAGATTTGAAAGAAAAAATGTTGTTAGCGGAAAGACTTATACAGAAACTGTTATAGTTAAAGCTGATGGTATTGTTTTGAAAGTAGATTAATTTATTACTTTTAATAATAGAGAAGAGATCATTTTAAATAATGATCTCTTTTTTTATTAAAAAAAGCTAAAGGAGCTAGTAGTCATTAATTTGAAGCCTCTTTGTCAATAATTAAATACAAAAGGTTAAAAATAATGGCTTCAAATTTCTACAATTAAAAACAATTGTATATCTTCGCAGCCTGAAAAAATTCAGAAGCCCAGATGGCGGAATTGGTAGACGCGCTGGTCTCAAAAACCAGTGAGAGCAATCTCGTGCCGGTTCGATCCCGGCTCCGGGTACAATAAAAAAGCCTCAAGGATAACCTTGAGGCTTTTTTTGTTGTCCTGCTAGGACTCGAACCCAGACAAGCAGAACCAGAATCTGCGGTGCTACCATTACACAACAGGACAATAATGCGCAAAGTTAAAACTTTTTAGCGTTTTCGCAAGAAATAATGCCCTGAGTCAAAAAATATTTTTATGAAATTATTTGCTATTCATGAAAATATACTTAATTTTGCTCCCTCAAATTACAGATGTAAAGATTAATTAATTATAAGTAAGCATAATGGCAAACCATAAGTCATCAGAAAAAAGGATAAGACAAGCGGAAGCAAAACGTGAAGACAATCGCTATGTTGCACGCACAACCCGTAACGCTGTTAAAAAATTAAGAGGAACCAGCGATAAAAAAGAAGCTTTGGAATTACTTCCAAAAGTTAGCGCGATGTTGGATAAATTGGCAAAAAAAGCAGTTATTCATAAAAACAAAGCAGCCAACCTAAAAAGCGGTCTTGCTAAGCAAATCAACGCAATGGCATAATTTAAATTAGCATATTATAAAACCCTCTTAGGAGGGTTTTTTTATTGGATAACCCTAAACCAAACCACCATGAATGATACAGCTCATTTGTCCATTAAGAATTGGGCAGAAGAAGACCGTCCCAGAGAAAAACTCGTACAAAAAGGAACACAAAGCTTAAGCGATACCGAGCTAATAGCCATTCTCATTGGCTCAGGTAATAAAAACGATTCAGCCCTTTCACTGGCAAAAAAATTACTTATCAGTCAGCAAAACAATTTAAATACCCTCGCAAAACTCAATCACCGCGAAATACAAAAAATCAAAGGATTGGGGGAGGCTAAAGCCCTAATTATAGTGGCTGCATTAGAATTGGGACGCAGGCGAAAGCTTTCAGAAATAATGGAGAGAAAAAAAATCACCAATAGCTCCGAAGCATTTGAAGCCTTTTCGTCCCTAACTTCCGACCTTCCCTACGAAGAATTTTGGGTAGCCTACCTGAACCGAGCCAACAAAATTATCAATATACAAAAAGCCAGTCAAGGTGGTATATCCGGAACCGTAATAGACACGCGGATTATTCTTAAGCAAGCCATCGAACTTCTTGCCAGCACACTAATTCTTTGTCACAATCATCCATCAGGCAATTTAATGCCAAGCGATGCCGATAAAAGCATTACACAAAAAATCACCGAAGCCGGTAAACTTATGGATATCAAAGTAGTGGATCATATTATAGTTTGTGATCAAAAATACTTTAGCTTTGCCGATGAAGGTTTGATTTAGAAAATTTTAATTATCTTTCGTTTTTAAAGCGAAATTTTGAGAATAAAGTATATTGAACATAAAGATTTAGACTTTCAAAAATGGAACAAATGCATCAGCTCTTCCATTAATGGCACCATTCATGCCTATTCATGGTTTCTTGAATTAACCTGCGACTATTGGGATGCTCTCATTGAAGATGATTATGCGTCAGTTATGCCACTCCCTATCTATAAAAAGGGAAAGTATGAAATTATTTCACAGCACTATTTTCAAAAAAGCTTGGGTTTATATTCAGGATCAACAATGCGGACTGGACTTCTAAAGCTTTTTATGGATGCTATACCGAAAAAATTCAAATACTACAAAATCACTGTCAATAAATTCGTAAGCATTAATGGATGTGAAAACCTGCACGATGGATATTATCAATCATTTGAACTCGATTTAATTAGTAATTACGATAAGCTCAAGTCACACTATCAGGAATTTACTTGCGATGCCATTGCCAGCTCAAAAAACCTGCAGGTATCAGTTGTGCAAGGCTTGCAGCCTTACGATTTATTACAACTAATGAAAAAAAATAAAAATCTATCTTCGGCTGCACTAAGAGAAAAAGACATTCAAGTACTGCGACTTATCATTTCGCAATCTATCAGAAATGGAATGGGTGAAATAGTAGGAGCTTACGATGTTTATAATAATCTAACTGCAGCGGTACTCTTTTTTAATTCTTATCAAAAAATATACCTTACGTTTTATGCTCAGAGTAAAG
>JAIFLP010000092.1 GCA_020049015.1 Bacteroidota bacterium
TCATATTTTCTTGAAATGTTGTCAACAAAATCATTGAATTTATCTTTAATTGCATCCGAGTAACCTTCACCTTTCTTAATAATATTTTTGCGTGTATCTGAACCTTTTTCGGGTGCAAATAAAACTCCTAATGCGGCACCAGCTGCAACACATGCTAATGCTCCTAAAATTGTTTTTCCAGTATCCATAATCTTTTTTTTTATAATATTTATAATTGTTTAAGTAATTTTTCTTCCATTAATAATTCTAAGTAATACTGCTATAATGGCAATAATAAGTAGAATATGAATTATGCCGCCAGCATTGTAACTGAAAAATCCTACAGCCCATGCAATAACTAATATTACAGCAATAACATAAAGTATATCTCTCATAATTTCTATTTTTTAACTAAAACCTATATCCTAAAGTAGCTTGATACCAAACATTCTTGTAACGGGGGGTTTCAGATGTTCCATCTCCATTATTTTCTGTTAAATCCCACCCTACTCGAGCTCCAACTACAATATTATTTAAGGTTAAATCACCTCCACCTATGAAACAAAAGATATTCTTACGAATATTATCATTTTCGAATTCTTGTACTTGATCCACAGATCCACTACCGCTAGCAAATTCGTCCGTTTGTTTCATCAAAAAAGAATACTGAGGACCGGCCATCAATGTAAAAATTTCACTTGGCTTAAATGCGAAAAATATGGGTACATCAATAAAATTTGATGTACGAGTAAAGCTATAAGCATCTCCAAGTAATCTACCTGTTGCCTGAAATCCTTTTTGAGAGAATAAAATTTCAGGTTGAACACCTAAATATTTCCCAATTGGAATGGCAACAAAAACACCTGTTGCTAAGCCAAGCTTATTATCTGCAACAAATTCTTCACCTTCTGAATTATATACATTTGAGAGGTTTAATCCGGCTTTTACACCAATAATGAATTTTTCTCGATAGTCAATAAAGCCTTCTTGCGCTCTACCAATAAATGCAATTGCTAAAATTGCAAAGCCTGTTAAAATTGTTTTTTTCATTTCTTAATTATTAAGTATGATTGAATTTATTGATTAATTAAAAAAGTTACTTAATGATTTACCAAGCTCATCCATATCCTTATTAAAGCTAGCTTTCATTGACGACCATTTGTCTTTACTTGACTCTTTATAATCATTCAATTTCATTTTCATATCGCTGTTTTTGCGTTCTATCTCAGCCAATCTTTTTTCATAGATAGCTTTGTTTTCTTTTTTTTCTTTTGCGATTCTTACTTTGAACTCTGAAATAGTTTTTTCATGCTGAATAATTCTGTCTTCAGCATCTTGCTTAAATTTTTGATATTCGGCTACCGAATCCTGCTGTGTCTTATATAAATCCTGCTGTGCATCCGAAACATCCTCCTTAGCATCTTGAAGATTACTTTCTGCATCTTGCACTTTAGTAGCAGACGACTTGCATCCTGCTATTATTGCAGCAGCTACAAATGCAGCTAAAGCTAGTGTTAAAATTGTTTTTTTCATTTCTTATTTTTTTGTTATTGATTGTTTAAGTGAAAATATTTCCACGCAACAAAGGTGAGGTAATTAATGAGCGAAAATATTACACCCATATAGTTTTAAATTACATCAATCACAGATTCACTATACTTGCAATTGCTATTATACTTTGTGTGAAGACAAAAAAAAAGGCATCCTTGCGGATGCCTTCAAATAAAAACCTAAACCCAGATTTACACACAACCCAAAAACACAATCATCAATCGGGTATTAGATTTCTTTTAATTATTAAATACTTTTTCTAATGTGTCCTTATTTATTTCTTCCTTTTTAATATACCTCCTGGCACCTGCCTCTATCATTTGTTGTACATATTCAAACTCTTTGTGAAATGAAAGAGCTACAACGTATAGATCTCTGTATAAATATGTCGCCATTTTTGTTGTTTGTATCCCATCCATTTCTGGCATATTGATATCCATAAATACAAAATCATATCTTTTTTCAACTAAAATCTCAAGACATTGTTTTCCATTATATACCGCATCAAGCACGTCAATATCATTTCCCAAAACATCCTTTAACATATAATTAAAGGCGTCTACAAAATCTTTATTGTCATCAACTACAAGAATCTTATACTTTTTCATTTAGCCTACCATTTCAAAAGATATCCCACTATGCAATCACCTATACTTTTACGCAATAAAGTAACAAAAAAAATGGTTTCATTTAATAAGCAATTACCGCCATTCTTGAAAATAAAACAGCGGCCGTTAAACAAACTCACATTTCCACACATAAACGACCGCTGCTTCCAACATCACAAACCCAAACTTATTATAAAATTCAACCCTTTTTATCAATTGTTATATATAACAGCTTTACTTGTCTATTCTAGCATACAACTTATCTGCAAGCTGTCTATCAAGTTGCCATATGCACATGTTGTTTATTATTTACATTACAAATGTACAACAATTATTATGCTCCATAAATCAGGAAATTCACTCCTATTGAAGAAATCTATACTAAAAAACCGTAAGTATTGTATTGAAATGCTACTTATAAAAAAATACGTAAAACCCGCAATAAGCTAAAATTGAAATATTTAACCATCTTGATGCAGCCCCTGCTATATACTTACCAAATTATTCTTAATTGCATAAATAACCAGACTAATAGAATTTACCGAATTGGTTTTATCTAATAAATCGGAACGATGCTTTTCAACCGTTCTAATGCTAATATGTAATTGATTGGCTACATCCTGATTTGACATCCCCTTGCAAATCAACTCTAAAATCTCCTTCTCCCTTTTTGTCAATTGAACTGCATTTCCTTCTTTCTTACTCTTCAACAATTGCATCAATAAATCTTGTGAAAAGAATGTCTGGCCTGCTAAAATACTATCTATGGCCTGCTTTAACTCCTTAAAATCGGCATCTTTTAACAAAAAACCCTTCACCCCAATTTCAATCATGGTATTGTAATACTCCTCATCGCCAAACATTGATAATATCAGTATTTTTAAATCAGGATACTTCTGAATAGCCATCTTTGATGCTTCAATTCCATTCATTTCGGGCATATTAATATCCATGAGAACAATATCGGGCTTAACAGATTGAATTAATTTTATAAACTCGGCTCCATTAGAAGCTTCTGCCAAAACTTTTACATTAGATAATTCGCCCAACATAAAACACAAGCTTTCCCTAAAAATCTGATGGTCATCTACTACTATTATTGACGCCTTTTCCATTTGCTATTATTTACTTATCCTACATACTATTCACCGAGAACATAAAACTTCCACCTTCACAAGTTAGAACCTTATTCTTTCCATTAATAACTTTAAGCCTCGATATAACATTTACATTCCTATTCCTATCCCTTTGCGCACTATTGCCAACAAATCTTCAAAATCAAAACCTATCCTATCTCCCACGCAAGTTAAAGCAATTGAGCATTATCACGCAACAAATTTATAGAAACATTTTTAGCTTTGCCATGCTTTATGGTATTTTTGATTAATCCTTTAATATTTCTTCTAATTCAGCAAATAACTCCTTATTAGCCGAAATCAACGCTTCATTCAAATTATTATATTTACAATGATATACTTTTACCTTATTATGCATAACTGGCAACAATAATTGATCGTACTTGTATTTAATCCCTAAATTACAAAAAAGCCTCAATAAAACAATTTTTTATTCTAAATTTACAGTTATTTTTATTTAAATCCTTGTTCTATCAGCATATGCGTATTGTTTTATACACATATACAATTATAACATTCTTATTTGCAGCCACATATACTGCAAATAGTCATCCCGTGCATCTTGGTATCATCAATATTGAAATCCTTAATAACGAAGAAACTCACTGCTCAATCCATCTATATGAGGCAGACCTTCTGTCGTATCTATTTGAAAAACAAAATTTTAAGAAAAATATTCAACCAGATAGTTTGTACAAAACTATCCATCTATTTCTAAGAGAAAAATTAATTCTTTCTTTTAACGAAATACCTATAAATTATCAATTAAAGCAAAAAAAACAAGAAGGCGAATTAATTATACTTGAATTAGAAATTCCTATCATAAAAGACATTTCAAAAATTAAATTAGAAAACAAAATCTTTCATGATGTTTTTCCCGATCAAGCAACTTTGCTATTTTGTACAATTGAAAGCAAAACCTTAACACATAAAATGGATTTCAGAAATAATCAGATTGTTATTGAACTATAATATGCGCATTTTCTTTTACATTACATTAATACTATTTACCACTGTAGCCCTTAATGCCACTCACAATAGAGCTGGAGAAATAACGTATAAACAAGTATCAGGCTTAACTTATGAAATAACAGTAACCACTTTTACTTACAGCAAAAGTCAGGTAAGAAGAGATTCTTTAGGCATTGACTGGGGCGATAATACATATTCATTCGTCACGCTAACAGATATATTCAATATAGGCGAAGATTACATTAAATCGATCTTCACTTCAAGCCATACTTTTTCAGGTCCTGGTGTTTTTACACTTTTAGTTGAAGACCCCAATCGCAATGAAGGAATTATCAACATCCCAAATTCAGTAAATACAATATTTTCTATTCAATCACAACTTCGTATAAACTCTTTTTTGGGACCAAATAATACCCCCATTCTTCTCAATCCCCCTATAGATAGAGCCGCAGTTAATCGAATATTTACCCACAATCCAGGTGCTTATGACATTGATGGTGATTCGCTTTCATACAAATTAATATCATGCACTGCCGATGGAGGACAAGCAATAAATAATTACACCCTTCCAAAAGCAAGCAAATCAATTAGTATAAATCCTGTTACCGGCGATTTAATTTGGGATACCCCAACAGAAACAGGAAACTACAATATTGCTATATTAATTGAAGAATGGAGAGAAAAATTATTGATTGGATCTGTTACGAGAGACATGCAAATTAGTGTATACAATTCACAAAATCGCCCCCCCATAAACCAAAACTTAAAAAATTACTGCTTTATTGCAGGTGATACCATTCGAATTTCGTTTGAAGCTATTGATCCGGACAATGATCCTGTGAGCTTGGAAGTATTTGGGGGGTTATTTGAAAACGCTAAAAACAATATCTCTTTCAGCTCATTCTATGATGCTGTAGAAAAAACAGCAAGAGGAACAATTACATGGATTAGTAATTGTAATGATGTTAACAACGCACCTTATACTATAATAATTAAATCAACGGACAGTAATAATGAAATCAATTTAACAGATATTGATAACTTCACTATCAATATTATTGCTCCTCCACCAATATTAAAAACAATCATTTCTTATGGCGAAGAGATACACCTCCATTGGAATAAATACAAATGCGCAAATGCTACTAGTTTCTTAATCTACCGCAGACAAGATAATTTCCCCTATGTAGCAGATTCCTGCAAAGGAGATGTGCCCCCCAATAATGGATACAAATTGATATCATCCACTATCTCTATAAATGATAGCATTTTTATTGACAAAAATTCACTTGGTACCGGAAATTATTGTTATGTAATTGTTGCTGTATTTTCAGATCAAGCAAAAAGCTTGCCATCAAATGAGTTATGCACAAGCATAGAACCTGGAACTCCCGCATTGATAAAAACAAGTGTAGAAAAAATAGATAGTGTAAATGGACACATTGAATTAAAATGGATTAAACCTGTTTTACCCGACAGTCTAAAAACAGGCAATTATAAAATTAATATTTTTCGTTCTTCAATAGGCACAATTAACCCAGTTGATTTAGTATCTAGCTTTTTTACAAACAATTTAGACGATACTACCTTTATTGACACTTTAGTGAATACGCTGCAATTTCCTTATTATTATAGAATGGAATTATACGCTAATACCAATGGCATTAATGTATTAATTGATAAAAAACAAGACATCGCATCAACCATATATCCTAATATTCATTTTTTCGACCGCAAACTCAAGTTGGAAATAAATAAATCAGTGCCCTGGATAAATGAAAAATACATCATATATAGAAAAAACGAGAATACTCAATTATACGATTCTATAGGGTATACACCTAATCTATTTTATGAAGATTCTTTACTTCAAAACGGTTTAAATTATTGCTACAAAATAAAAAGTATTGGATATAGAAAAATTAATACGCTAACTTATTTAACTGAAAATTTTTCTCACATTGCTTGCGCTACGCCAAAAGATACTTTGCCTCCAGCAGTACCCAAATTAAGTGTAAGCTCAGTATGCGACTCATTATACAATTACCTTTCATGGCAATACACAGGTAACAAAAATGAATTAAAGGGATTTAAACTATACTACACTTCCGATACCATTATCAAAAACCTCACTTTAATTGCTGTATTAAATCCAAATGACTCCATCTACATTCACAAACCATCGTTATCGCTTGCAGGTAGTTACTTAATCACTGCATTAGACTCAACCGGGAATGAAAGCAGTAAAAACTATCTAACCAGCGTAGATGAATGCAGATATTATTCATTACCCAATGTTTTTACGCCCAACGGCGATGGTGTTGATGATTTTTTCAAACCATATAAGTATAGCTTTGTAAAAAGAATTGAAATAAAAATATTCAATCGCTGGGGTGGACTAGTTTATGAAACCACTAATCCGGATATAAACTGGGATGGCAAAGATATGTTTACCAAACAAAAAATGGCATCAGGCGTTTTTTATTATGTTTGTCATGTATATGAAGAAAGGATTACAGGTATAGAAGTTCGAACACTATACAATTTTATATATTTATTTTCAGATCCTATTGTTCCAGTAAATACAGAACCAAATAAAGAATAATAAATTATCATGAAACAAAAAATAATATATCTGTTATTATTACTAATTACAATGAATCCTATTTTTATACAAGCTCAAAATGATATAAAATATTATATGCTTGCAAATGCTAAAATTAAATTACAGCAAACAGATAGCGCCTTATATTTCATAAACCTAGCTATAGAGAAAAATACAAATATTTTAAATATTGAAACCAGGGCATCTATATACCTATCAAAAAGGCTAATTTCAGACGCTATAATCGATTACAACAACATGAATCAATTAAAAGCAGGTTCTGGAAATTATGGTCTTTCCAGATGCTATGCATTAAGAGGGATTGCATTGGAATCAATAAAATATTTAAAGCTACATCTTGAATCGGAAAATAAATTGCCTCAGAAAATCATAAAACAAGATTCTGCATTCAAATTCATTGAATACAGCATAGAGTGGCGCAATTTATGGGCTATTGAATGGTATAATAAAACTGAATACATCTACAGTGAAATAGAATACTTGATAGGTAATGAAAACTATATTGAAGCTATTAATTATTGTACTGAATTTCTTAATAAACATCAAAAAGCACATAAAATGTATTTTTATAGGGCCAAAGTTTATTTTTTGATGAATCAATCGCAAAATTCTCTGGATGATATAAATAAAGCCCTTCTTATAAAAAAGAATTATTATGAATACTCGAAACTTCGATTAGAAATACTATCAAATCTAGGAAAAAACAAAGATATCGTAAACAGTATCGAATCGATTATTGCAGATAATCCTGTTGATTTTGAACTATATAAAATACAATATTGGGCATATTTTCAACTGTCAGAATATAACGAATCAAAGCGATTAGCTAAAGAAATGTTAATTTATTTTCCTGCTGATACAATACTTACAAGGCATATATCATTATGCTGTTACAAAGAAGCCAATTATTTAGAAGCACTAGAATTTATCAATAAAAATCTTGCCAAAAGCCCTCTTTTTATAGCAGATTTAGAAATAAGAGCCGATTGTTATGCAAAAGTTAAGTTAATAATACCAAGTATAAGAGACTATAGCCAAATTCTAGACTTGAATCCAAATCAGTTAGATATTTGGTATAAAAGGGGTACTGTAAAGCTTATGGATAATGACAAAAGTGGAGCTTGCAAAGATTGGAATCATGCAATGAAAAGGGGACACCGAGACTCTTATAATGCTTATACAAGTAATTGTAATTAATAAAAAAACAAGGGAGCTTAACTCCCTTTGCTTCTAAAATAACCCTAATTACTTGCCGCCTCCGTTTCTTCTAATAACTGTAAGGCCATGTCCAAAATAGTAGAATCATCTAAGGCTACAATGCCCCCATCCGGACCTTGCTCAATATGGATACCTACCGCATGACCTGCCGGATAATGAGAACCTCCGAAGTAATTCCTTACGGTATCCTCATTGATGTTTAATCGTTGGGCAATCAATTTCATACTACCACTAGGAAGCTTATCCTTTATGGTCCTTAATTCATTAAATGAGATTGTCATAGTGATATATATTAAGGGTTAGTAAAATAAAATTCCAACCGAAATGTATAAAAAAAAATAGCCGTTTACAAATAAATAACAATAAAATAACTAAACAGTTAAGATAAAAGAGCTATTAACTAACTCCTGCAAAGTATTTGATAAACTGAGATCGCTCGTATGCAACTGATCCATTCAAGTTTTTATAGTTCATCAATCCTTTAAACTCATTAATCTGCCTATAATTAAGCTTGTCCATCCACTGTTGCATTTCTTTTAGTATCGTTTGCAACTGCATTCCTCCGTTTTTATATAGAGTAGAGCATATTTGAACAGCGGAAGCTCCTGAAAGTATCATTTTTACAGCATCGGAACCATTATAAACCCCTGTAGAAGATGCAATATCAATATTTTTTATTAATGAAGAGACTATTCCTGTCCAGCGTATAGACTTACTTATATCGCCAGATTTACTATAAATATCAGATGATTTAAACTTTAAGTCAAAAATATCAATATCTGGTTCATAAAATCGATTGAACAAAACTACACCTTTTACACCCCTATTTTTCAATTCATTTATAATATAAGGCAATGAAGTAAATTGAGAAGATATTTTAAACGATATTGGCAATTTAACGGTATTATTAATGCTTTCTGCGAGTTCTAAATATTTGCCTTCAACTTCTTGAGAATTCTGATCAATCTCCGTAGAAATCAAAAATGCATTCACCTCTAACGCATCAGCTCCCGCATCCTGAATTTTTTTTGCAAATTCAACCCATCCACCATTGCTGGTACAGTTTATACTAGCAATAATTGGAATAGATACCGAATTTTTACAATCTTTGATCAAATTCAGATAATTATCAACGGCATTTTGTCGGGTATAATAAGCTACATAATCTTCAACTTCAGGAAAATTATAGTCAGTACTACCTAATAAATTACCTGTTTCGTGATTGATTTGTTCCTCAAACAACGATTTAAGAACAACAGCCCCAGCTCCCTGTTCTTCTAACTTGCAAACCTTTGCAACATTATCTGTTAAACCTGAACTACTAACAATCAACGGATTTTTTAATTGCAATCCCAAATAATTCGTTTCTAAATTTGCCATTACTTATTATTTATATAATTCCTTTCTCCAAAAATAACCGATCCTAATCTAAGCATTGTGCTTCCCTCTTCAATAGCGATAAGATAATCATCTGACATACCCATCGAAAGTTCTTTAAATAAAGCACTTTCAGGAAAAAACAATATCTTTATCTCCTCAAACATTTTTTTTAGTTGTCTAAACTCCGATCTGATTAAATCTTCATCCTCCGTAAATGTCGCCATCCCCATCAATCCAACAAAATCAATAAATGCATACTTCTCGAATAAGCGAGAAGTAAAAAAACTCATCAATTCCTTGTATGAGAATCCAAACTTAGATTCTTCTTGAGCTATATGCACCTGTAATAAACATTGAACCTTGATATTCAATTTTTTCGATTCCTTTTCAATAACATCAAGCAAATCCAATCTGTCTACAGAATGAATTACCGAAACAAGCGGCAGCAATTGCTTCACCTTATTTGTTTGCAAATGACCAATAAAATGCCATTCTATATCTTTAGGTAAAACAAGCTTTTTTACAAGTAGATCTTGTACTTTGCTCTCAGCAAAACATCTAATTCCAAATTCATAAATTGCAAGAATACTTTCAACGGAATGGGTCTTACTAACGGCAATGAGTTTGACGTGATTTGGCAATTCCTTCAGTAATTTATCTATCATAAGTATAGACATACATCATTCCATTTTAGGAATTCCAAAGTTATAAATATTATTGCTGATTAAAAATAATAACGAAATAATTAATCAATTTCTAATCTAGTACATTTCTGTAATGACTATACAGCTTCATTACATCAGCAACATACTCAAAGGTTTGACGACCTTTTGCATAACCAAACTTAATATCTGGATCATTATATATTGCTGGCTCTGATTTTTTCATAAGACAAATAGCCACATTTTGATCCCAAATTAAGGGGTTATAATCCAATTTTTCAGCAATTTTTTGAGCATCTAATATATGACCTATACCAATATTATAGGAAGCTAAAACAAACTTTATCCGTTCATCTTTATTTGTAATTGTTTTAGAAAAATACTTATTAAGCAAAATCAAATACTTAATACCTGCTTTTATTTGTTGCTGAGGAGTGCATGATGAATCTAAGCCAAAGCGCTTTGCCGTTTCAGGCATCATTTGCATAACACCAAAAGCGCCACGATAGGATACTGCAGTATGATCAAATCTTGATTCTTTATACATCAATGACGCCACTATCCTCCAGTCCCAATCTAATTCAATAGATTGTTCTTTAATAATATCGTCATATTTAGAAATTGAATTTCCTTTGATTACATTACTTTTATTGATATAAACCATCGAAAGGTATTTTCTATCTGCAAAGTACTTATCATATAAAACACTGTAACGGCGAGTTTTTTTAAACGACTCAATCCACATATTTAAACTATACAATAACTCGGGACTTTCATGTCGCACAGACCAAGACAAAGGCTTGTAATCTTCAATTACAAATGAAATATCAATATTTTGAAAATACTGCGACGCTGCAACAGCAATACTTTCGTCAAC
Source organism: Bacteroidota bacterium (assembly GCA_020049015.1). Lineage (GTDB taxonomy): Bacteria > Bacteroidota > Bacteroidia > Bacteroidales > DTGW01 > JAIFLP01. The sequence continues at coordinate 11,010 of JAIFLP010000092.1, forward strand.
AATAGCAAAATCTATTTGCTTTGAGGAAACCATTTTAACCAATGCCTCAGATTTTAGATCAGACTCTTCTATATTTACAAAACCCCATATGCTATCACTAACATTACTAAGAGTATTAAATGCGTCCGATCCTCTGGTAACATATACTTTATTATAAGCTAATTTTTTAAACGAATTAAGCTTAATTGTATTAACTCGTTGAATAAGCACTTTTCGTGAATAGTAAATTGGTGCAGTAAAATAAAAATTTTTTTCTCTATCACTATTTGAGTTTAGATTCAATGCAAGAATATCACAATAACCCGCATCGAGCATACTAAAAGACTCTCTAATACTATTATTCGTTACAATTTCCAATTCAACTCCTAAAAAATTGGCGTAATTCTCTAATAATTCAAGTTGAAAACCATAAGGTCTTCCTTTATAAAAAAAATAGTTTAAAGTATTGTTATCCGTTATAGCTACTAGCCGACCCTTCTTTAAAATATGATCAAGATCAATCTGATTCTTATCATAAGAAGTCTTAGAATAATTGCAAGTATTGAAAAGAGCAATTACAATAAAAATGTATAAAACAAATCTGAACTTTAAAAAAATCATATATGTCCTTTTAAAATTAAGAACGCACAAATATAATGATTTGTTTAAACATTAGCAAAGAATCAACTGTTAATCGTAAAACAGCCATCTAATACCAACTCTAAACATTCTAACATCAGAGGGATAAAGATAAGCAGAAAAATATTCATTCCCAGAATAACCAAAATTAATATGTTCATACTTCAATAAAAAAGACACATTCTTAATTTTAGCATTTATAAAAAAATCGAAATATGGATAATTCCCTATTTTTCTGTTATTCTGATTAACAAAATAGCCTGTTGCGGGATAATATGTACTTGCATAATAACTAGTAAAATAATTAGCAGAAAATCCAATTTGAAGGTTTAATTTTCCTTTAGTTCTTCTAAAATTAATATTTTTATCAAAATAATTAAATGATCTAACAGCCAGATTGGGAACAGCAAAAACATCATCATTACTAGATTTTTGATAAGAAATATTATTTAAAGAATTAAACAACCACCAAGTAATCTTTCCTGAGGTAGAAATAAAAAAGAGTTGTAGATTCTTATTATACTGGGCAGGGATTGCAAATGGTGACATAAATATATAATTATTTAAATTATATAAATTTGCCTCAGCAGTAAACATATACTTTGAGTTTTGAAAATTTAAAGAAAGCATTTGAATGCTAGTTGCATTAAACTGGTTAATCCATGCAACGCGATTAGATGAAAATGTTTGATAGTAGATATCAGGATTTAAACGCATAATATTTGCATTCAATTGCAAAGAATTTACAGAATCAAATCTTAGTAATAGCGTATTTTTTAAAGAGCTTTCACCAACCTTATAACCATGAAAACAATAAGCTACTTCAGAATTAAATTGAATTGCATTTGCAAATAAAAAATGAATACCTGATTTTAAATAATTGTTGGATAATAATAAGGTTGAATCGCTTTTATATCCTGATAAAATCCCCGCATGATATAATGAATCTACTTCGGAATGAAATGAATACATATTTATCTCATTCTGATATAGGATTGAATAACGAACTATACTTGAATCACTTCCTGTAATTAATTTAATATTATTTACTAAAGAGTTATAATATAGAGAATCATTAGAATTCTGATAGCTAAAATATCCAGGCGAATAAAAATTACTTTCAAAATCGTAATATTTTTTCTTCAATGAAGAAAAATGAGCTGAATGAGATACAACTGACTTTCGAGAACCCAATATAGAAAAATACAGTTTTTGAACAAAGAATAAATTATGATAATTATACTTATTTTCAGCTGTATCAATTAAGAAAGGAATGGCTTTAGGGCCTGTTTCAGCAAGGTTTAACATAGAATCTGCGGCAATACCTCCATTCTCACTTCTTCTAAGCTTACTGAAACTATATAAAAAAGCATATTGGTAATTCTTACCTAAATAATTAGAATTTAAGGAAAAGCCTAAAGTAGAAAAATCTTGAGAAGTATATTGCCCCTTAGATGAGATAACGTTAACGTTAAATCCAACATTCAGTTTAGGATTTATATTTTGGGAATGCGAAAAAGATAGAAATTCATGTTGAAGATCTTTTCTTGTGTTGGTATAATATGACAGATCGGTAAACGGCTTTTTGGTATTTATAAAGAGAAAATTCTCATTTTGCAAAAATGATACATTTTGAAATGAGAAAAATGGAGTATTTTGAGACGATAAAATAGAATGAAGGTTTTTAGAAGGGGCTCCAAAATAGCCAAGATGAACAAAAGCGAAATGATGAGAGAATTTTTTATTTACAAATAAGTTATCGTAAAGAGTTGTATCGGGATTTTGGTTAATAAAATCATGTTGATTATTACAATAGAATGCATTGATAGTTTTGAGGGAATCAATATCTGCTGCAGGTAGACTTTGCAAGCACGCGCAGAAGTAAAGGAATATGGAGTAAATATATAAATTCTTCATAATAAAAAACCCCATCTTTTAGGATGGGGTTAAAAAATCGGCGACGACCTACTCTCCCACAAAAACTGCAGTACCATTGGCGCTAATGAGCTTAACTTCTCTGTTCGGAATGGGAAGAGGTGGGACCTCATTGCTATAGTCACCTAAAGATTTTCAATATTTTCAACATGTTGGAATATTTTTATGATAAAAAAATGGTTTACATCAAAAGTTTACGGGTAATTAGTACTGCTCGGCTTTGACATTACTGCCTTTACACCTACAGCCTATCAACGTCATAGTCTGTGACGACCCTTAAAGGAAATCTCATCTTGAGGCGAGTTTCGCGCTTAGATGCTTTCAGCACTTATCTCAACCATACGTAGCTACCCTGCGATGCGGCTGGCGCCACAACAGGTCCACTAGAGGTATGTCCGCCACGGTCCTCTCGTACTAGAGGCAGGCCCTCTCAAATTTCCAACGCCCACAACAGATAGGGACCGAACTGTCTCACGACGTTCTG
>JAIFLP010000035.1 GCA_020049015.1 Bacteroidota bacterium
AAATTTTCTATTTCATCAACCATTTTTAGTTTCTTAATATCAATGCTTTCTCCATAAGGAAAACGAGATGATAAACAAGCTAATGAATCTTTGTCCCATGTAGGCAATCCCAATTGTTTAGATAAATCTCTTATGTCTTGTTTGGTCATTTGAGCCTCTTGAAGGGGACTTCTTACTCCTAATTCCCGCAAGGCTTTCATACCAGGTCGATGATCTCCCAAATCATCTTGATTAGAGCCATCTACAAGATTCTTATAGCTTCCAGTTTTTGCTACCTTCAAAATTTCATTAAACAATTCACTTTTGCAAAAATAGCATCTGTCAACTGGATTAGATCGGAACTTTTCATCTTCCAATTCATTACTTTCTATTATTTTTATTCGGGCTCCAATATGCGCCGCCACTTCTTTTGCCTTTTCAAACTCCCTTGATGGATAAGTAGCTGATACGGCCAAAACTCCATATGCCTTATCATCCAATACATCAACAGCCACTTTTAATAAAAAAGCACTGTCTACACCCCCTGAATAAGCTACTACAACTTCGCCCATTTCGCTCAGCAAGTTTTTTAATTTTTCGTGTTTCTCTTCTAGTATCATATTATACTTTTAACCCATAATAACAAAAATACTCTTTTCATTGTTCATTTGCAATAAAAAAGGGCTGCCGAAACGACAACCCCAAATTAAGCCCTAAAAATATTAACTAGAAATGAAGTGTAATTTTACTTCTTTTTTCGAAAATTAAATTTTCAAATAGGGTGATATTGATCACTAATAATGTTGATATTAATCACCTTTATTGCGCTGTTCTTAGTAATAAGTCTATTTCCTTTTTATTAGCCAGCAAATTAAGCGAATGCTGCAACTCCTTATCTGTTTTGAAACTACTTAATATCCTTCCTTTTTGAAAATAATAGGCCGCACCAATCTCTTCTCTTAGTAATTGAGATATTTCTGGCTTAAATGTTTGCAAATCTTTTTCCACACTGTGGGAAATAGCCGACTTCAAAACGTCAAATTGCTTTTCGTTACCATCAAAATACCTCTCTTCCTTAGCTTTGGCCACCAATTTCTCATAGATTTTTTCACTTTCTGATTGATAATCAAATTTCTTCTCCTTCACAAAATCAATAAACTGCTGATAAATACCTTCTGTAATCTCAAATTTTTCAACAGTTTCAATACTTTTATTAGCAGAAAGAAAGCGGGACGTGAAATCGAAAAATACATTTTTTGCATATAAATTAGCAGTAAATGTACCAAAAGAATCCACTGGCAGAACAACATCGGGTTTGATACCACCACCATCATAAACGGTTCGACCACCTTTCGTTTTAAAAGCCCTAATAAGCGAATCGGGAATGCTTTCAACCGCTCCGTTTGCTTTTTTATGAGAATAATCTAAGGCCTGGATACAACGACCACTAGGAATGTAATATTTTGCTGTAGTAACTTTTAACTGCGCATTATAAGATAAGGGACGCGTAGTTTGTACCAATCCTTTACCAAAAGTACGTTGCCCAATCACCACTCCCCTATCTAAATCCTGAATGGCTCCGGCTACAATTTCTGATGCTGAGGCCGAACCTCTATTTACCAATATCACTAATGGAATTTTCAAATCATATGGGCTGTCGGTTGTTTTATACGAACTATTCCATTGCTTAACCTTTCCTTTGGTAGCAACCACTTCAATATCTTTTGGCACAAAAAGATTTACAATTCTTACTGCTTCTATCAATAAACCACCCGGATTATTACGCAAATCCAGAATCAATGAGTGTATCCCATTCTTAGTTTTCAATTCCTGAAGTGCTTCCTTGACTTCCTTGGCTGCATCGCTCGTAAAATTGCTCAATCGTATATAACCAATACTATCTTTCATTGCACCATAATACGGTACATTTGGAATGGTAATTTTTTCTCTGATAACGCTGAACTTAAGCAATTCCTCTTGTCCATATCGCTGTATTGTAAGAATTACATCGGTACCCGGACTGCCCTTAAGCAATTCACTTACCTTTGAAACATTAAGCCCTTTTATACTTTTTCCATTTATTTCTAACACAATATCTCCTGCCCGTATCCCACTTTTCATTGCAGGAAAGCCTTCGTAAGGTTCTGCAATTACTGAAAATTCCCCTTCCTTTCTGATCAATGCCCCAATACCACCATATTGTCCGGTAGTAAGAAATTTAAAATCATCCATCTCCGATTCAGGAATATAGGTAGTATAAGGATCTAACGATTCCAACATGCCATCTATACCTTTTTTAGTAAAATCTTCAGGATCAATGGTATCTACATATGATGCGTTTACCTCTTTAAACAAATTGATATAAATATCAATACTCTTCAAAATCTTGAATTCAGTATCTGCCGAGCTGATAAAAATACAACCTCCGCCAATTAATATAATTAATAACAGAGCTTTGCGTATTCTTTTATGCATTATAATGTCCTTCAACATAATTTAATATTATTAAGCAAAATTAATGAATGTGCCAAAATAACAATATTTTTAGTCATCTTACTACATTTTTTAACTTTTATTAGGATATTTGCAGCATCCAATGTTATTTTACCAAAACACCAGAACAATGAAGTTTTTTTTTAATTGGATCAATCTCAACAAGTCAAGATTTACCAGCGTTTTTATTCTCTGTTTCATAATAGTTATTACCAGCCCAAAATTTTTCTTTTATTTCTCATCCGGTCTTGATTACTCCTATTATTGGGCTTTAAACTTCCTCTTAGCTAATGATGCCTCTGTTTTTAATACCATATACTTTACTTATGGGCCTTTAGGTTTTATTAAAGCTCCTTTAGATTATGGCAATAACGCGATAATAGCACTCATCTTTACTTTTGCTACCCGAATAACTTTTGCAAGCCTATTTTTATATACTTCGTCTATTTATAATAAACTCGCTAAAAATTATTCTTTCCTTATTCTGCTTTTCATCTTGCTTTTTAATGCTTCCATCGACAATTATATCATGGGCATTTGCTTGCTTACAGCTTTAATTATTAGCAAAAATTCCATTTATCCACTGCTATTGATTGCTTATGCATTCTCTATTGCGGGTTGTTATATTAAATCCTCTATCGGAATAGCAGCATTTGCTATTTTAGGTATATTTCACTTATATCTCTTGTGGAAAAAAGAATTTAAAGTTTCTCTTTTATATGCTGCTCTATTTATCTCTCTTTTGTTTCTTACAGGCTATTTATTAACCGGAAAGTTCTTATATATAATTCATTATATTTCATCGTGGTTCACTATTATGACAGGTTTTAATGATTCTTCTGCGCTTTTTCCTGTTAATAATTATGTATTATTGGCCATTTCAATCATTAGTTTTTTAGCTATTCCTTTCGTACAATACACAAAAAAGAGCTTGTTTTTTTATTTGCTAATTATTCTCAGTGTTTTCCTACTCTGGAAACATGGTATGCTTCGTCAAGACAGTTCGCACGTAAAATCTTTGTTTGCTGCCATCATTATGATATATTCTACCATGATAATAGTGATAAAATTAAAGAAAATATCTTATCTACTCATTAGTGTTTCATTATTATCGTTTCTTTTGAATATCCCGCACCTAATGAATTATGATGGATACAGAATTGATATTATGGGTATTAACTATTTTTATGAATCAACATTTCAATTTAATAAACAGAAAAATGACGGCTTAAAAGCTTCCATTGCTTCACTAAACCATAATAAACTTGATAGCACTACCCGAAAAATAATAGCCAATAAAAGTATCGATATAATTCCCTGGGATTTAAGTTATATTGTTGCCAACAATTTCAATTGGAAAATGCGACCCACTATACATCATCTGGCTTTTAACAATACATTAGACAGCATTAATGCAAGCTTTTATTGTAGCAATCAAAGACCTGAGTACATCTTATGGGAAATCAATAAAGACAATCAAGGAAGCGATTTTGCCGATATCGATAACAGATACCTATTAAACAGCACTCCAACTACTTTTCTTTCGATAGTAAATCACTACGATATCAGTATAAAAAAACCTGGCTATGTGATATTCAAAAAATCAGATACAACAAAATTTTTACCTATAACAACAATTGAAACCGATACCATAAAGTGGGGAAAATGGTTCGATGTGCCCGCTATTAATGATGGATTATTAATGGCCGATATTGATTTTTCAAATACATCATTATACAAATTGAATAAATTTCTATTCAAAGGTGCTTTGTTTCATATTCTTTATAAAGATGAAAAAAACAAAATTCGCAGGTTTGCATTTTCTGAAGGTTTATCCGAATTCTTTATCAACCCGCTCTTAACAGACATATATAATGATTCCACTGAACATTTAATCCGTCAAATTCGTTTTGAAAACAGCATGCCCTCATATATAAGTGAAAAAATTAGTATTCAATGGAAACACATTCCTATAAAAAATAGCGATACTATTGCAAGCTTAAAAAGAATTTTTGCTGTTTTTAAAAAACGTGTACCCAATATTTTTATGTACAAACAAAACTTTGAAAAAGCCGATAACAAATGGACTGGTGACTGGGATGGATTAAGTTTGCACGACTCCTATACCGGAAAACAATCCTACCGCCTCAACCAAAAACATCCTTTTACACCAGCTAAAAAAATAAACATTCATTCTTTTCTTACCGATACCATTAAAACATTTAAAGTAAAAATAGATTGTGTATTCAAATACGAGAGAAAACAAGACAATAAAGCCGCTATTGTATTAATAGTCGAAGAACCCGGAAAACCAATGAATTGGCAGGGCTATAATATGACAAGTGAAACTAAGGAATGGACAATAATGAGTACTAAGGCATCCTTCTCTAAAATATTTTCGAAAAATGCTATTTTGAATATTTATATATGGTATCCTGGAGAAAACAATTGCTGGGTAGATGATTTACAAATAAAAATTATAAACTAATATGACAGGATTTGAATTGATTGCAAACCAAATTCTATTTCTTATGATCCTAGTATGTGTGGGGGTTATTGCCTTGAAATCAAAACTTATTTCTTCAGATATCAATGCTTCCATTGCTAAGTTAATCTTTGAAATAACAATGCCTCTTCTAATATTCACAACTTTGGCATCTGTGAATATGACTCCCGATATCATTAAAAGCTCTTTTGCTGTTTTTATTTTTACTTATGTGGCTGTTTTTGCTTTATACTTTGCAGCTACCTTTTCTTCAAAAATTCAAAAACTGAATTCAGAAACGTCTACCATTCATATTGTACATACCATGTTTGGTAATATAGTATTCTTAGGTTTTCCTTTAATAAACTCTATTTTTGGTGCCAGAGGTTTGTTATATGCATCAATTTATCAAGTGGCTGCCGATTCAATTATGTGGACTTTTGGGGTATACTTATTTAACAAAAATAAAAATAACGATTGGAAGGAAAATATTAAACATCTTATAAATCCTAATACTATAGCCTTCTCTGCAGGATTTCTCTTTTTAATGTTTAAAATCCCTATTCCAAATATTATTTTTGAACCATTATCATCATTAGGGCACACTACCATATTTCTATCCATGGTTTATATTGGAGGAATGCTGGCTCAAGTAAACATAAAAAATATTCTAAAACATCAATATGTTTTTATATTCTCACTCAACAAAATGATTCTAGTGCCTATCATACTTACTTTTCTATTTGCATTTCTCTATTATTTTCTTGGTTTAAATATTGACAAAACTGCCATTATGGTTGTTGTATTAGAAGCTGCTATGCCTGCAATGGCAACTATTGTAGTTCTGGCTAAAAAATTTGGGGGTGATGAACAACATGCTACAGAAAATGTATTTATATCTACCATACTAAGCATGATCACCTTGCCATTTTTGTATTGGTTACTGTTAAAATTTATTTAAAAATGGAAACCAAAGGAATAATAATAAAATCTACCGGTCAAACGGCCATTGTAAAGCTTAACGATGGAAGCATTGCAGAATGTAAAGTAAAAAATTCATACCGTTTAAAAAATACCCGCACCACAAATCCTTTGGCAGTAGGCGACAGAGTTTTGGTTGATATCCAAAACGAAACGGATACATCATGGGTAATTCAAATTGAAGAAAGAAAAAATTATATCATTCGCAAAGCTACCAATCTTTCAAAAGAATCTCATGTATTGGCAGCTAATGTTGATTTGGCAGCCATTGTAATAACAATTATAATGCCCGATACAGCCCTGGAATTTATCGATCGTTTTTTAGTTACTGCAGAAGCTTATCGCATTCAGCCTATATTGATATTCAATAAAACAGATATCTATAAAGAGAAAGAGCTAGAAACTCTTCAACAATGCAAAAATATTTATCAGTCGGTTCCCTATTCCTGTTTTGAAGTTTCTTGTGTAAATAACACGGGAATTGAAGAAGTAAAAAAAGCTTTAAAAGGAAAAATTACTGTTATTACAGGCAACTCAGGAGTAGGCAAATCAACTCTTATCAATGCACTTAGCCCTTTACTTCATTTAAAAACTGGCGATCTTTCCACTGCTACCAAATTAGGAAAACATACCACCACATTTGCCGAAATGTTTGAAATTGATGAAAATTCATATGTTATAGATAGTCCTGGTATCAGGGGATTTGGACTCATTGATATTCAAAAAGAAGAATTGTATCATTTCTTTCCAGAAATATTTAAGCACTCACAAAATTGCAAGTTTCATAATTGCAGTCACACACACGAACCCGGTTGCGCTGTTTGTAGTGAGGTAAAAAAAGGCAGCATTGCACTCAGCAGGTATCAGAATTATTTAAACTTGCTGTTAAATGAAGAAAAAAAATACCGCTATTGAACAAATAATTTAAAACCCTTTCCGTGTATGTTCATAATTTCAATATCGGGATCTTCTTTCAAAAATTTCCTTAATTTGGTTATATACACATCCATACTGCGGGCATTAAAATAATTATCATCTGCCCATACAGCCCTTAATGCAGCATTTCTATCAAGCAATAAATTCATATTATCGCACAGCAATTTTAATAAATCTGATTCCTTAGTAGTTAATTTTTGCTGATGTTCCCCAAATGATAAAAGCTGCCGAGCATAATCAAAACTATACTTGCCAATCTGGTAGACTTGTTGATCTTGAACTTTTGGCTTACTTCGTCGCAAAATAGCTTCAATGCGCAATAATAATTCTTCCATGCTAAAAGGCTTGGTAATATAATCGTCGGCACCTAAAGAAAAACCTTCCAGAACATCTTCCTTCATAGATTTTGCTGTAAGAAATATTATTGGCATTTCCTTATTGATTTCACGAATGTCTCTGGCAACACTAAAACCATCTTTCAAGGGCATCATTACATCCAGTATACAAATGTCATAGGGATTTCGTTGAAAGCTCTTAAAGGCTTTTTCACCATCTTTAAACCATTCGGTTTCATAGTTCTTTGCTTTCAGGTATTCATTTAATAAAATACCTAGACTTTCATCGTCTTCAGCCAACAAAATACGAGTTTTTAAAGTATTCATACATTCTTTTTTAGTCCAAACGGTAATATAATTTTAAAACGAGTACCTTCTCCAAGTACACTATCTACTGTTATTTTTCCTTTATGCTCAGTAATAATTTTCTTCACATAGCTTAAACCCAATCCAAAACCCTTAACATTATGCACATTTCCGGTAGGTACTCTGAAAAATTGCTCAAAAATACGATTGATATGCTCTTTCGGAATCCCTATACCGTTATCGTGTATGCTTATTATGATCCCTTTTCTAAAGCTGCGTGTTGATATCTCAATTTCAGGATTCTGATTGCAATATTTTATGGCATTATCAAAAAGATTATTCAAAACATTACTAAGGTGTACCTCATCGGCCATTAACAAGGGTCTTTCGGCATTCAGATATAATTTTAATTTACCAGAATGTTTCTCTAATTGCAAACGAAAACTAGATGAGAGCTTATCTATTAATTCGTTCACATTTACTTCCACCAACTTTAAATTGACTTTTATACGATCGTTTGCAGCTAGTTGCAATACTTTCTCAACCATATAAGCCAATCGTTTGCTTTCATTTGAAATCATTTCAGACAAACTGTCTATATTTTTGAATTCGGGTGCAATACTTTTATCTGATAACATTTGCGCTGCTAAAGATATGGTAGAAATTGGTGTTTTTAACTCATGGGTAACGTTGCTGACAAAATCATTTTTTATTTCCGATACCTTTTTTTGTCGGATGATAACAATGATGGTTAGACTAAAAATAATAACTATTATTGCAGTAAGCGTAATAGAAGAAAATGCCATAAAACCCAAAGAATGAAATAAATATTTCATCTGTCGGGGAAAATATACTTGCAATTGATAAGGTTCATTTAACAAATCATCTGGATATAATTGTCTTAGAAAAGTATAATTTTTATTGGATTTCTGATAAGCAAAAGATTGAAATACAGCACTATCATTATGATTCAAAACAGCATACTCAAAATCAAGCCAAATACCTTGATTGCGCAAATCTTTTTCGATTAATTTTTTTAAAACAGCGGTATCTAAACGTTCTTCAATTTTTTGATTATAACTAATTAGTTTATCTACTATTTTCTCAACAAAAATGGTTTTATCCTTCACCTTACTCACATAACTTTCTCGCAGGTTGGCACGGGTAATAACCTGATTGGCTCTGGGCAAAACATTTCCAGCTTTATCAATATTTAGAATGACCGAATCGCTTTTATTTTTTACGGTATGATCATGAACAGATTGTGATTTAGAAAAGCTGAGTCTGATGCTATCAAAATTATTCGTTAGATTATTATTAGAGCAAGTATCTGGCAATTGCGAACTCATTTCTTTGATAATTTGATAAGCCGTTTCTTCCTCCGTTAAATCGCTTACTACATCGGTAAGTGCCTTATTAACTAACAAACCAAATTGCTCTTCCTTCAATTCAATAGCACTTTTAATCCAATAAATCTGCAGAAAGATCAATGCTATTAAAGTAATTGATATTAATCCTATTAAAACCGATATTCTGTATTTTCTCATCATACAAATATAGGCTTAATAGTGGTGATTGAAAGGGATTTAACAATTATTAACTAATTCAATATTTCTTAATAATGTTGTCCTATAAATATTGAGATTTTTCGATAATCTTATTATCGTGAAAAATGGTTGCTAGGTTGCTAGGTTGCTGAGGTGCTAGATGAAGAAGGTGTGAAGATGGAGGATCAGCCGGACCCTGAGCGGAGTCGAAGGGGAGTCGAAGGGGAGTCGAAGGGGAGGTGAAAACAAGAAAGTGAATATCTATGGAACTTTATTTAATACGCTTGTTTTTAAAATAGCGCCATCTTCATTATAAACTGAATAAAAATAGAAACCTGTCTCCAAAAAGCTCACATCTAAAATACTCTCGTTATTATCAATTCTTTTTTTATCTATAAATGCCTTACCTTGTAAATTGAAGATAGATATGCTGCAATTATTTGCTAGTTTACTATGCATAATCAAATATTGGCTAAAAGGATTAGGTCCAATAAAAATACTTTCGTCAGCATTGTTATCAATTAAATAAGAAAAGAAATATGATTCACCTTTTTCATTTACTTCGTTTAATATCAATATATCACTGTCCAAATTCTCTGAAGAATATGTGATACCATTACTAATATCGTCATAAAAGATGACAACCTTCTTGTTTAAATTTATTCTGCCATTTGTTGCGTCACAATTAGGAATAGATGTTGAATAACGACACGATATCAAAGAATCATTTACATAATGGCATACTTCTGTATACTTTGCATAATCAATAATAAACTCTGGTGATTGCAATACCAGTACAGAATCGGAAATACTTGCTTTTAAACATGAATCCATTCTAAATCTATATACCTCTTTAATTAATTTGTAACTTAGAAATGTGGTATCGTTAATTGTTGAGTCAACTTCATTGATTATGATAGTATCAATTTGAATAACTGAGCCCACCAATGCATATTTTGAATCAAGATACCACCGTGCAATATCAAAATTCGAATATATCCTAGAAGCAAACGATACATTTAAACCTGCAAGTGTTAAAAATAGCAATAAAATCTGTTTTTTCATAATAATAATTGATAGTGATATGAAACCTTTCCCTCCATCAAATATAAACATTTTTTTCAGAAGAAATACTTCCAATTAAAATCTCTATTTAACTGCTAAAAAAACAATTTAGCTTTCATTTTAAGCTGTTGGTACTTAATTTGGGATACTGCGGTAAAAAGCCTTGCATTTTTCAATTTTTCGATAACTTCAATGGCAGTAACATCAGATATTTTTAATAGGTAATCGATATTTTTCAATTCATCTAATAAATATACAGCTCCTGATTTATTTGGAATCAAATAATAATCTACTCTTAGTGAATCTTGATAATAAAAAAGGGGGAATTCTGTTTCTTTACCTCTTGAGTTTATTAGCAATGGTTCTACCTGTCCTAAGGAAACAGTTAGTATTTGGTTGAGCGCCCAGCAAACTTTATAGTCATTTTCGGCACTAACAATTCCAGCTAATAAAAACTCAGTTTCAGGCTGATGCTCTAATGTAAGATTTCTTTTTGCCACAATGGAGTTTTTTTCAAAGATATTAAAATCATCCTAATTTAGTAGAATGTTCCATCGTCAAAACATATTGTGCTGCATTTTGTTCGGCTTCCTTCTTTGAAAAACCTTTTCCTGTTCCCTTAAACAACCCGTCTATTACAATGCTGCAAATAAATACCGGACAGCGTGAATTGCCCGAATTATCTTCGTTGCTTTCAAAACGAATGATTTTATGACTTTTTTGAGCCCATTCTATAATTCTACTCTTAAAATCTATTTCGGTAGTAAGCAATTCATCAATAGCTATATGTTTTTGAATTAGATTTTTTATTAACCAACGATGGGTAAATTCAAATCCTTTATCAATGTAAATTACAGCTGTCAAAGCTTCTAATACATTGCCGTTAAAATTTTTACCCGGATTGCTGGTATTTGAATATTTTTGAATTGCCTCATCCAAACCAATTTTTTGAGATAATTCGTTTAATTTTTTACGCTTTACAATGCAAGAACGCATTTGCGATAGAAAACCTTCGTCTTTACAAGGAAATTGATGATATAAATAATCGGCTATTATGGTGCTCAGAATAGTATCACCCAAAAATTCAAGGCGCTCATTATTTAAGGCCATGCCATTTCCATCAACCAAACGCTGGCCCCTATTAATAAAAGCTGATAGATACAAGTCGGGCTTTAAAGGCAAATATCCTAATACAGATTTCAAATCATAACAAACAGCCTTTTCTTTATGAAAGAAGAGTTTGATGTAATCCCTGCCTAACAAAACTGTTTATTCAAATTTTTTGAAAATCACTGAAGAATTATGTCCACCAAAACCAAAAGTATTGCTTAATGCATACTTAATATCTCTTTTTTGAGCCACGTTGAAAGTAAGATTTAATTTACTGTCAATTTCAGGATCGGGATGAACATGATTGATTGTTGGCGGTACCAAACCATTCTTGATGGCCAAAATACAAACCATTGCTTCTACAGCCCCTGCTGCACCAAGTAAATGACCAGTCATAGATTTGGTTGAGCTGATATTAAGTTTATAAGCATGATCACCAAAAACTTTTTTAATTGCTTTGGGTTCAGCTATATCGCCCAAGGGAGTTGAAGTTCCATGAACATTGATATAATCTATGTCTTCGGGTTTCAGATTGGCATCTTCGAGAACATTGTGCATAACCAATACGGCACCGGCACCTTCAGGGTGCGGAGCAGTAAGATGATAAGCATCAGCAGACATACCACCACCTACTAATTCGGCATAAATCTTTGCACCTCTCTTAATAGCATGTTCATATTCTTCTAAAATTATTGAACCGGCACCTTCTCCCATAACAAAACCATCACGAGTAGCATCAAAAGGGCGGGAAGCTGTTTTGTATTCATCGTTTCGAGATGAAATGGCCTGCATAGAACTAAAACCTCCCATACCGGCTTCATTGATGGCAGCTTCAGAACCACCCGTAACAAATACATTAGCTTTGCCCAAACGGATTAAGTTAAAAGCATCAATTAATGCATGAGTAGAAGAAGCACAAGCAGAAACTGTTGCATAATTGGGCCCCCTGAAACCATATTTCATTGAAATATGCCCAGCGGCAATGTCACAAATCATTTTAGGTACAAAAAACGGACTGATCCTGGGTGTACCATCCCCTTTAGCAAAGGCACTGATTTCTACTAAGAAAGTCTCAAGACCTCCTATACCCGAAGCCCAAATGACTCCGACCTTATCCTTGTTGATTTCATCAAGTTTAAGTCCGGAGTCTAATACGGCTTCTTCAGCAGCCACTAAGGCAAACTGAGAGTATAAATCAAGCTTTTTAACTTCTTTTCTATCGAAATACTTACCGGCATCATAATTCTTGACCTCGCAAGCAAATTGCGTTTTAAATTTAGAACAATCAAAACGTGTAATGGGGGCTGCCCCGCTTACTCCATTAGCCAAACTATTCCAAAATTCTTCAACATTACTTCCAATGGGTGTTAATGCACCCAGTCCTGTTACTACAACCCTCTTTAATTCCATAGAAAAAATTCTTTAATTACTTAGCGTTTGCTGTAATGTAGTTAATAGCATCACCTACTGTTCCAATGCCTTCTGCTTGATCATCTGGGATAGCAATAGAGAATTCCTTCTCAAATTCCATAATTAATTCCACTGTGTCAAGAGAATCTGCACCTAAATCATTGGTAAAACTTGCTTCAGGTGTAACCTCGTTTTCATCAACTCCTAATTTGTCAACGATAATAGACTTAACTCTTGCTGCAATATCAGACATAACTTTAAAAATTTAGTTAATAATACATTTAAAAAAAATTCGCTGCAAAGAAATACATTAAAATAAAATAATCAAATCTTTTCCCCAAAATCTTTTGTCAGGGAGACGTTTTTATTTTATCCGCCACAAAAATACATAATTTTTGCATATTATTGCAATTAGAAATAATTTTTATAAAATATTAATTATGAATAATGTAGCGATTTTCGCTTCCGGATCGGGCAGCAATGCGGAGAATTTAGTCCGCTTCTTTGCATCAAACCCCCAGTTTTGCTTTCCCTTAATTTTAAGCAATTCTACAAAAGCTTATGTTTTAGAGCGGGCAACCAAGTTAAACATTCCTTCTATTACTTTTACTCGTGATGAATTTTACAATAGTCATAAAATCAATGATATACTTATTCAACACCAGATAAATAGCATTATTCTGGCTGGTTTTTTATGGCTGGTTCCACCCTACCTTATCGATGCTTATCCTCAACGAATTGTCAATATTCATCCTGCTTTACTCCCAAAATACGGCGGAAAAGGAATGTATGGTATGAATGTACACCAGGCTGTAAAAGATAATAAAGATACCGAAACAGGTATTACCGTGCATTATGTAAACCATGAATACGATAAAGGCTCTATAATTAAACAAGTTAGTTGTAAAATTGAGCCTCAAGACAATCCAGAAACAATAGCCGAAAAAGTTCATCAACTTGAATATGAACATTTTCCAAAAATTATTGAATCTATTTGGGGGTGATAAAGAAGAAATTCTTCCTTTTTTACGGTATTACAATTCCTTGCAACTCTTTCAATCGAATTTCTTGAATGGAGTCAAAAGTCAACTGATTTTCTTTTTTCAAAGGCAAAATTGGCTTTGAAACTACTTTTAAAGGATCAATGGCTTTACCAGAGCGATAAAAACGAAAATCGAGGTGCGGACCTGTTGAAATTCCAGAGCTGCCCACATAACCTATTATCTGCCCCTGACGCACCCTGCCATCCTTTTTTATTCCTTTTGCATACGATTTTAAGT
>JAIFLP010000080.1 GCA_020049015.1 Bacteroidota bacterium
GAATAGATACTAATTATTACATTGCGAGGAGAAGAAAAATCTCTATCCTCACAAAAAAAAAGCCGTGAAGTAACCAGCTTCACGGCTAAGAAAATTTATGATTTAAAAAGAAGATTCACTTTTTTATTTAGCTTGTTTGATTGCAGCCTGAGCAGCAGCCAAACGGGCAATAGGAACACGGAAAGGAGAACAACTAACATAGTCCATTCCCACTTTATTACAGAATTCAACCGTCATAGGTTCACCACCATGCTCACCGCAAATACCCACTTTTAATTTTGGTTTGGTAGTACGACCTAATTTGATACCCATATCAACTAATTTTCCAACACCTTGTTGATCTAGAACTTGGAAAGGATCATATTTATAAATACCAGCATCGATGTAATGAGGTAAGAATTTACCCGCATCGTCACGACTGAAACCAAGAGTCATTTGAGTAAGGTCATTGGTTCCAAAAGAGAAGAATTCAGCAACATGAGCAATATCATCGGCTGTTAAAGCAGCACGAGGAATTTCAATCATAGTACCTACTAAGAAATCGATTTTCTCACCTTTTTCAGCAAATACTTTTTCAGCAGTTTGCTTGATGAGATCAACTTGTAATTGCAATTCTTTTACTGTACCTACTAAAGGAACCATGATTTCAGGAAGAACAGTTTTACCTTTTTTCTTGATTATCAAGGCAGCCTCAATTATAGCACGGGCCTGCATTACAGTAATTTCAGGGTATGTAATACCTAAGCGGCAACCGCGGTGGCCTAACATAGGGTTAAATTCATGTAAAGAATCTACTTTTAAACGAACTTGCTCAGTTGAAATGCCTAATTCCTTAGCCATTTGATTTTGATTTGCTTCTTCGTGAGGAACAAATTCATGCAAAGGTGGATCGAGTAAACGGATGGTAACACCGTATCCGTCCATTACTTCAAAAATTCCTTCAAAGTCGGCACGCTGCATAGGTAATAATTTAGCCAAAGCTTTTTCACGACCAGCAACATCATTAGCCAAAATCATTTCGCGCATGGCTTTGATGCGATCGCCTTCAAAGAACATGTGTTCAGTGCGGCAAAGACCGATACCTTTAGCACCAAATTCACGAGCCACTTGAGCATCGCGAGGACTATCAGCATTGGTTCTAACGCTCATACGGGTGAACTTGTCAGCCACAGTCATTAATTCGCCAAAATCACCACTTAATTCAGCAGCAACGGTAGCTATTTTGCCTTCATATACTTCACCTGTAGAACCATTGATTGAAATCCAATCACCTTCTACATAAGTTTTACCATCTACAACCATTTTACCGGTTTTGTAATCGATGTGAAGGGCACCTGCGCCAGAAACGCAACATTTACCCATACCACGAGCAACAACGGCAGCATGCGAAGTCATACCTCCACGAGCGGTTAATATACCCTTAGCAACTACCATCCCTCTTAAATCTTCAGGAGAAGTTTCGATACGACACAATACTACATCTTTACCATTGGCAACCCATTCTTCAGCAACATCAGCAAAGAAAACGATTTGACCGGTAGCAGCACCTGGTGATGCAGGTAAACCTTTTGCCAATACATTTGCTTTTTTAATAGCGGCTTTATCAAAAACAGGATGTAATAATTCATCTAATTTTTCAGGCTCATTGCGCAACACAGCTGTTTTTTCGTCAATTTTGCCTTCTTTTAACAAGTCCATTGAAATTTTAACCATGGCAGCACCAGTACGTTTTCCGTTACGGGTTTGCAAGAACCACATTTTACCTTCCTGAATGGTGAACTCCATGTCCTGCATATCCTTGTAATGTTTCTCAAGGTTGCTTTGGATGGTAAATAATTCTTTATACATTTGAGGCATTGCTTCTTCCAAAGAAGGATAGTTGGCAACACGATCAGCTTCAGTAACACCAGCTAATTCAGCCCATCTTTTTGAACCTTCAAGGGTTATTTGGCGTGGGGTACGAATACCTGCAACCACATCTTCACCCTGAGCATTCAATAAATATTCGCCATTAAAAAGGTTTTCACCAGTACCGGCATCACGACTGAAACAAACTCCAGTACCTGAAGTTTCGCCCATATTACCGAATACCATTGCTTGTACGTTAACGGCAGTACCCCATTCTTCGGGGATATTATTTAATTTTCTATAATAAATAGCACGATCATTCATCCAGCTATTGAAAACGGCACAAACAGAACCCCATAATTGTTCGTATGAGCTTTCAGGAAAATCTTTTCCAGTTTTCGATTTAACAGCTGATTTAAATTTCTTAACCAATTCCTTAAGGTCTTCTACAGATAAATCTGTATCATTTTCAACACCTTTAGCATGTTTTACTTCTTCAAGAATTTCTTCAAAAGGATCAATATCCATTTTAGAAGTAGGTTTCATGTCTAATACTACGTCGCCATACATTTGAACAAAACGACGGTAGCTATCCCATGCAAAACGAGGATTGTTGGTCTTTTTAGCCAAACCTTCAACTACGGTGTCATTCAAACCTAAATTCAAGATGGTATCCATCATACCGGGCATTGAAGCACGGGCTCCAGAACGAACAGAAACCAAAAGAGGATTGGTTGAATCGTTGAATTTCATACCCGTAATGGTTTCTATTTTAGCTATAGCAGCTTCAACCTCAGGTTTTAGCAATTCAACAACTTTATCGCGACCTAACTGGTTATATTCGGTACAAACATCTGTAGTGATAGTAAATCCAGGAGGCACCGGAACACCAATCAGATTCATTTCAGCCAAATTAGCACCCTTTCCACCCAGCAGGTTTTTCATATCTGCCTTGCCTTCGGCCTGTTTATTACCGAAAATGTAAACTCGTTTTACTTGTGACATTTTTATAAACTATTTAATTATTAATATAATACTATTTAACACGATAAAAATTCAAGACCACAAATGTATTGAAAAAGAATTTAATGAATAAAATATTTAACAAATTAATTTTGAATTCTTGTAATTAATTAATATACAACATTTTAAATAATTTTCAAATCGTTAACATGTTAACAAATATAATTCTATACCTTTGTGTAGTTAATAATGAACCTATATGTTAAAAGATTCACAAATAAAAGCTGTTATATTCACCCACTTTGGCGATTTGAAATACATTGATGATTTTATACAAAACAAGCAAAAATATATTATAAGATATTCAGAAAAAATAAAATCGTATATACAATGTAATAAAGAAGGTAAGAATATAGCAATTCTTTATGTTTATGTGGACTGGGCTATGCAGCAAATAGTAAAATCTATAGATATCAAAGATGAAACATTTCACATTGATCCACTTGTGATGGCTCAGGAAATTGAATTGCTGGATGTTTTAAAAATTGCAGAACGATTGGCCCGAAGTGAGATGGGCGGTACAAAAGATTTCAGGATTCATTATATAGGATTAAGCGCTTTGATTCACTTATTGAACAACATAATTGAAACCGACAAAGAATTATTGAGTTTATTGTGTGGAAGGGATGGAACATTTTCGTATGATTCTCCAAAATTTATTGAATCGGTTATTCGAATTGCACGTGGAAGATCGCCACATTTGGCCGCTAATCCTGTAATCAGATTGGATGAAGATATAGAAATAAATCCCGCAGCCATCGATTCATTGATAAAGCACTATGCATCATTGATTCGTTATAATAACTTTTTTTTCTTTTCAGGATGTTATGGAAATCCGGAAAACAATACATATGATCCTCTAAATGATCATGCAGTGAGGGTTCACTGGTTCTTTCCTTCAGGAAAAATACCGATAGAAGGGTATTCAGAAGAACAAATATCAAAGGTTAAAAATTTCTTGGCCGATTTATCGGTATTGGGAGCCACACAAATTGAAAATTCAGAAGCATACTTCAGTGTACGTGTAAAAGAATTAATTAAAAGAAAAAAAATAAGTACTATTCGTCAAACTCCACAAGTAATTTCAGGTGCGGGACTAATGATGTCGAATACAGCGATTGGATTTCTACCACCATTTATGAACTTTTCCACACATGTAACCTGGATAGACGACTACTTAAAAAGAAGGTTGCACGAAGCCATTGGTGATATCAATAAAGGAGATATTGAATCATTAAAAGAAGCTCGCATTATGCAAGTAAGGCATCATGGGGTAATAAAAGAAGTAGATCACAAATGGGCTGTGGAAAAATATTTTGAAAGAATTTTATCGGGATGCTTGCATAAAAGCATGATGATTGATTATGATGAAAATCCAACTTCTTATTCAAATTTAATTAACAATATAGTAAAATTTAAAATAGAGACAAAAGAATTGTTAGATCAAGAAATAGATAAATTAAAGCCAGAACTACAATCTATTTTAGAAGAAAAATACGATGATGTATTGTATTGCATGCAATCAGATGAATACAAAGGTAGCTTATCGTATGAATGGGCGTTGAGCAAAGAGAAAGATAATATTTACAAGAATAATTTTACAGAAAAAATATTAGGTGATGCAACAGAATATGCTTACTTGGTGTTTAAATGGCCGGTATTTGTTAGAGCCATTGAAAGATTGCCGGTACTGGGTAATACTTGGTTGTTTTCGGAATAAGATTTAGCACCATTAATTATATTCATAGCTATTTTAACGCCATCGGCTCCACTTGAGATGATGCCTCCCGCATAGCCACTCCCCTCTCCTGCCATGTATAAATTTTCAAATCCTTCACATTTACCTGTAGAATCGCGGGCTACCTGTATACACGAAGATGTTTTACTTTCTAAACCCAATAAATTTCCCTCTTCATACCCACGGAGTTTACGGCTAAAACTTAACAATCCAGAGCGAATGGAATCAGTTACTTCAACGGGTAGCATTTCCCATAAAGGAGCAGGTTTAAGTCCTAATGGATATGAAGTTTCAGAAGATGTTTTTTTAATTTTCTTAGCTATAAAATCCTGAATAGAACAAAAAGGAGCTTTAAACCCGCCCGCATACTCATAAAAAGCTTGTTCATACGATTCTACAACTTTTAAAGCATCATAAGATGAAACCTCTCTACCTGCTAACTGTTCGGGGTGAATACTAGCAACGCATGCTGCATTTGCAAATTTTCCATCACGTTGATAGAAACTCATTCCATTTACAATATTGGTTTTATCGAAAGCAGCGGCAGGAACCACCATACCACCCGGGCACATGCAGAAAGTGTAAACAGGTAATTTTTTAATATCATTACAAGTGAACCGGTATTCAGCAGCCTTAACACCCGGCAGTTTTTTTACCCCCCATTGTGACTGATTAATTAATTGTTGTGGGTGCTCGGCTCTATATCCTAAGGCGAAATTTTTGGGTCGGAATTGCACTCCGTTTTTCATTAACAAACGATAGGTATCATAGGCAGAATGACCGATAGCAAAAATAAAATAATCAGCTTCAAAATCAGCAGTTGCAGTAGCCACAGATTTAATAAGATTCTTTTTAACAGAAATTTGATCTACCTTGGCATCAAAAAAAACTTTTCCCCCCAACTCGATATATTTTTTCCGCAAATTAAAAACAATTTCTTTGAGATTATCGCTACCCAAGTGAGGGTGTACCATATAAGCAATCTCGCCCGGAGCACCAGCCGCAATGTACGCTTGAATTATAAACTCACGTTCTAAATTGATATGTTTGGATCGGGAAGTCAGTTTACCATCAGAAAATGTTCCCGCACCCCCTTCTCCAAATGCATAATTTGATTCAGGAACAAAAATACCTGTACTTTCAAAGGATTTAATTTTAGCGTCACGCTGATTCACATCGGAACCCCTTTCGAGTATGATCGTTTTGAAGCCAGCAAGCTGCAAGGTATAGGCAGCAAAAAAACCGGCAGGACCACTACCTATTACAATAACTTTTTTACTATTACCTATGCGGGGAATTACAAGTGATTTTACTGCAGAAGCATCACCGGAGATTTCAGGCGAAAATACACCCACGGACAATTCCCAATGAATGTTCTTTTTGTTTCTGGCATCGAGACTTTTACGCTCTATTTGGTATGTAAGTTCAGAAACATTGAGTTTTTGTTGAATTAATTTCTTCAACAAAGCATCGGTAAAATCAACCGGAACGTCAATAGTAATATTTTTAAAGCCCAATTATTTCAATATTATTAGTCAATATTAATTATCTCTTATATCAATTCGAAATTACGATATTCGAAGGGTCTCCAGCCAGTCCATTTTTCGATGTTATAGAGAATGCGGTCTTTGAGTTTGTATGTTCTTTTGTTCTCATCCATTTCCACTATCCAATTTTTGCTGCTGATGTAGTTGAACATCACTTTTGGATGGCTGCCACTAAAACGTTTGATAGATGACACATTAGAATAATCAAAAAACATTTGATCTGGGATATTCTTTTCAATCCAATCATCACTATGCCACAAAGCTGAAAAGTTTTTAATTTTATCTTGCATTTTTTCGGGAGGTCGAACCCATCCATAATGATAAATAGCAGCGTCTACTTTTTTAACCTTTAACTTACGATTATTAATTCTAAAACCTTGAGCATCTTTAAATGAACGAATTGATTTATTATTTCTTATGATACGAATTTCTTGACGGTACCATGAACGAGAATCAGCAACAAAATCGAAAGTACCATAAAAATGAACGTATTTAAATAATAAACCTTCAACCACCGCATCATCCTTATATCGTTCCATTGCTTGTCGAACTGGTTCAATATATTGCTCATGCATTACTTCATCGCCCTGAATATAGAAGCACCAATCATAATCATCTTTAATCGCATCAAAAGCCTTATTGGTTTCTACCGCTAATACGGCTCCTCCTTTTCGCAATGAGTCGTCCCAAACAGTTTCAATTATTTCAATTTTATCACTCGGTATGCTTTTTATCAAAGCCAATGTATCATCATCTGAATTCCCTACCGCAACAACGAAATGATCGCACAAAGGTAAAATTGAAAGAATAGCTTCTTGAATTTGATAGCCATATTTAACTGCATTTCGTATAAATGTAAAACCGCAAACTCTCATGAATTCAATTTTAAATTATAAAGTTTATAATAAACGCCTTCAGTATTTTTCATCAATTCCTCATGATTACCTTGCTGCACAATGTGTTGATCTTGAAAAACCATAATGAGATTCAAGTATTGTAATACATGTAAATGATGCGATATATAGATAATAGTTTTATCGGCAAATACCTTATTTAAAACCTTTAATATATTAACTTCCGCAAAAACATCTAATGATGCTGTTATTTCATCGCATATAATCAAATCGGGGTCTTTTAAGAATGCACGGGTAATAGAAAGTAGCTTTTTCTGTCCACCCGATAATCGACATCCACCCTCTCCTATATTTTCATCGTATTGCAAGGCAAATTTTTGAACATGCTGATGTAATCCTGTGGCTTTTGATGCTTTAACAATATCATCATCACTGGCATTCATATTGGCTATTCGAAGATTGTATGAGAGCGTTCCATTAAAAAAATAATCTTGCTGACCAATATATACAATTTTATCGCGCACACGTTCGGGAGTCATTTGATGCAATGAAATACCATCATACAAAACAGAGCCGGAGTAATTATCATGAAATAGCATTAAGATATCGGCCATGGTTGTTTTTCCTGTACCATTTTCACCCAACCATCCCACTTTAGAACCAGCAGGGATACTCAAATTTACATTTTTCAGCACCCAATCTTCTTTATAACGAAACGAGAGATTTTGTATACATATATCTTTCTTTAATAAAGAATAATCGCTATTTTCATCTTTTAGAACCGACTCATATCCAGCTGCATCAAAAACAATTAACATCCTATCTAATACATCTTTTGCTCTATGGTATGACAATAAAAAATTAGAAAGGGCTTTTAAGGGCGCCACCAATTGAGTACACAACAAAAGATAAGCAATCATATAGTGTAGTTGTTGATTGCCTTCATTCAAAAATGTAATGGCAGACCAATAAAACATCGACAAAAGAAAAACGAGAAAGATTACTTCAGTAACCAATGGTATTTTCATTCTCTGAATTAAATAAGTAAAATGAGCTTTAGTGAAATTATTATTAGCTTCTTCAAAACTTAATTTTACTTGTCGTTCAAATCGAAATGCTTTAATTACTTTTATATTTGATAAAAATTCTATTACGGCATTATTCAAATCAGCAATTCCTTTAAACCCTTTAAAAGAATGTCTTTTTAATTGAGCAGAAAAAAAGAAAACCACCAACAGTAAAGGAATAAGGACCGTTAAAATAAGCAATGTCATTCCAACATGTATCGTAAATAGGAATGAAATAAAAATAATTAATTGAATAAGATGCTTTAATAAAAATTCTATGATAGCGTATACTGATGATTCGAATTCTTGCACCATACCAACAATGCGGTTCGATTCACTACCCCTTGCTAAATGAACCGTATCAGCCAGACGAATATGTATAAGCTTTGAAAAAAGATTATTGCGAATACTATTCGATATGCTAACCCTTATTGAAAGTAAAGATTTTGATGACAAGTATACAGTGGCATTGCGTAATGAAATTAAAATTACAAACGCAATACAAATAAATAGTAATGCGTTCTGAACACTAATATTGGAAAGAGAATGAGCCATGAATTGTACCAAGGAATCAATAAAGATATTTCCCTGAGGAGTTAATTCTGTTGAATCAATAATGAAATAAAAAAAAGGGATTATAAGTGAGATAGAAACTAGCGAAAATACTGACGCAATCAAAAAATATATAGCAGTAAGAATCAACTTAGCTTTTAAAGGTAGAAAATAGGGCCATATATATCGAAATAATTTCATATTAATGCATTTGCATATCGTGCAAGCGTTTATAAAAACCGTTTAATTTCATTAAATCATCGTGGGTTCCACGTTCAACTATTTCACCTTCATCGAGCACACAAATGAGATCTGCATATTTTATAGTCGACAAGCGATGGGCAATTACCAAAGAAGTTCTATTCTTCATAAGATTGATAATGGCTTCCTGCACCAAACGTTCTGATTCGGTATCGAGCGCCGATGTGGCCTCATCAAGAATCATGATGGGTGGATTTTTTAAAATGGCGCGGGCAATACTTAAACGCTGCCTTTGACCACCCGAAAGTTTGTTTGCACGATCGCCCACATTAAAATTATAGCTTCCTGGAGTATCGGCAATAAACTCATGAGCATTGGCAATTTCAGAAGCCTTTATAATATCCTCTATTGAAGCTTTATCAACGCCCAAAGAAATATTTCCCGCAAAGGTATCATTAAAGAGCACTGGTTCTTGGGTAACGATTCCCATAAGAGCACGCAAAGATTTCAAACTGATGTTTTTAATTGGAATACCATCAATATAAATTGAACCTTCCTGAACATCCCAAAAACGTGGAAGGAGATCGGCCAAGGTTGATTTACCAGAACCAGATTTACCAACCAAAGCAATGGTTTGACCTTTGCGAATTTCTAAATTTATATTTTTTAATACATAGTCATTTCCATATTTAAAAGAAACATTTTCATATACAATTTTGTCCTTAAAAGTATCTAAATTTTGGGGATCTTTTACATCAACAATAGTATTATCAGCACCCATAATTTTCTCAATTCTCTCAATAGATGCATAACCTTTCAATACATTATAGTATGATTGAGAAAAAGATTTCGTAGGGTTCAGCATTTGAGAAAAAACAATTAGGTATCCGATGAGTGATTGAGGCTCCATTTTTCCATCCAGCACAATTTGTCCGCCATAGAATACCACAGAAATAATTACCATAGCACCTAAAAATTCACTCATTGGAGAAGCTAGGTCTCTGCGACGCCACATTCCTATAACTGTTTTTAAATAAGAAGAACCCAAATTTTTAAATTTAGAGTTTATTTTATCTTCTGCATTAAAAGCTTTAATAACTTTAAGACCTCCCAATGTTTCTTCGATGACAGAAAGAATTTCACCCAATTTTTTTTGTACTTGAGCCGAAGTTTTTCGTAATGTTTTGCCTATACCACCAATGATAAAAGCAACAATAATGAGCATTCCAATAATGAAAAGAGTAAAAGTGGGATTTAAAATAACAAGTGTTGACAAATAAAATATAATCAATACCGGTTCTTTAAAAAGCATATCAAAAGAACGAAGAACGCTTATCTCAACTTCGTTTACATCTGAAGTTATGCGTGAAATTATATCACCTTTCTTTTCATCAGAATAATAACCTATAGGCAATGCTAATATTTTAGCAAACATAGTCTTTCTAAGATCATAAACAATACCATTGGTAACGGGCGACAAAAAGAAATGAGACATGTAGGCGAAAAAATTTTTCATAAAAAACATCAGAACAATACCTATACATAAATAAGCCAAAGCAGTTACTTCACCTTTACTTTCAATAATGCTAGTAAGAAAATATGAAAAATTATGCAATACGCTATCTAACTTTAATTCATAAGGAACTGGCTCAAAAACACGTTCAGAAGTACCAAATAATACACCAAGAAAAGGAATTACCAAAGCCAATGAAAAAACAGAAAAAAGAGAATACAGCAAATTACAAAAGAATATAATGGCCATATTAAATTTATAGGGCAATAAAAATCTTAATATTTTAAATATTTTTTTCATTATCAGTTCAATCTAAAAAAAGGTTTTATATACTCACGATTAAAACGCATTACCCACCAAACAAACTTTCTAAAAACACCAAATCTGTTTTTACCAATACCTGAAACAAAAACTCCATTATGACTTCCTTGTTCAACAACAGGAGGATGACACCAATAAACAGGTATTTTATTATTTTTTAAAAAGTATTCATAATACCAATCTATAGCAAAAGTACATTTATTTACAGCAATATCGTTCAAAATATCAACAGCCAAATTTCTAGAAATCAAATAAGCACCCGCACATCTAGTTGTATCGTGCTGATAGAGATAAACATTTTTTTCAAGCATATTTTTAGGCACGTAACTCATATTTGAGTTCTCATACGAAATAAAAAGTTTATCTTTAATATTGGTATTGAACTGCTGCATTTCCTTTATTGTTTCATTAAAAACAGAAACAAATTTCTTTCTAAATAGGAAATCATCTTCAAGAATTAATGCATAAGGAATATTATTTTGAACCAAATCTTGTAATGCAAGAATATGTTTATAAGCACAAGAGGTTGCCGGATTAGCCATTCTCATTCCATCACCAAAATATGTATTTAAAACAAATTCTGTCAAATCAGGAATATCACCATCCAAAATAAAAGTAATTTGATTATCGAGATTAGCGAACTGATTTTTTACAGATATAAGTCTCTCCTCGTAACCCTTTTTTACATGCAAAACATATATCTTATCGATATCAAGACGGTTCATATTATCAAACACCGGTATAATTTTCAGGACTCAATTTTCGCATTTCGTTCTTCAATAATTCCGGCACATCGAGCCCAGTTATAAA
The DNA here is from genome assembly GCA_020049015.1 of Bacteroidota bacterium. Classification (GTDB taxonomy): domain Bacteria; phylum Bacteroidota; class Bacteroidia; order Bacteroidales; family DTGW01; genus JAIFLP01. The sequence continues at coordinate 11,475 of JAIFLP010000080.1, forward strand.
AGATTGAATGGTTTCTTTATTAATAACCGAATCTTTGCGGGTAAGGTTTTTAAGCGCATTATAAGGATCGGGGTAATTTTCACGTCGCAGAATTGTTTGAATAGCCTCTGCTACTACCGCCCAATTTTTTTCCAAATCGTTATGAATGGTTTCAGTATGAATAATTAATTTATCTAATCCTCTTAAAAGAGAAGAAAATGCAATCAGAGTATGGGCAATTGGAACTCCGATATTTCTTAGTACTGTAGAGTCAGTTAAATCTCTTTGTAAACGTGAAACAGGTAATTTTGATGAAAGAAACTCAAAAATGGCATTGGCATAAGCAAGATTACCTTCTGCATTTTCAAAATCAATTGGATTCACTTTATGAGGCATAGCTGAAGACCCAACTTCTTTATCATTAATCTTCTGCTTGAAATAATCTAATGAAACGTAAGTCCATACATCGCGACTAAGATCAATGAGTATGGTATTAATTCTTTTGCTGGCATCAAAAAGAGCCGACAGATTATCGTAATGTTCAATTTGGGTAGTAGTTTGAGAACGATGCAATTTTAAAACATCATTTACAAAATGGTTTCCAAAATCCACCCAGTTTACTTGAGGATAAGCCACATGATGAGCATTGAAATTCCCTGTAGCACCACCAAATTTGGCAGAATAAGGAATAGAAATCAATTGATTTAACTGTACAATAATTCGCTCATAAAAAACATAAAATTCTTTTCCCATTCTTGTTGGAGACGCTGGTTGTCCATGGGTGCGGGCAATCATACTAACATTTTTCCATTCTTCCGATAAAGATAATATTTTATCAGTCAGTTTTTTTAACAATGGAAAATAGCAATTTAGCATGGCTTCTTTTAATGAATAAGGTACCGCAGTGTTATTAACATCTTGAGAAGTGAGACCAAAATGAATAAACTCTTTATACTCGCTAAGCCCCAAAGCATCAAATTTTTCACGTAAAAAGTATTCAACAGCTTTTACATCGTGATTGATACCCTTTTCTATATTTTTAATAACTATGGCATCATCAATACTAAACTTGGCATAAACGTCCCTTAACGCACTGAATTGATTAACATTAACGCCTTTCAGCTGAGGGAGAGGAATGCCACACAATGCTATAAAGTATTCTATTTCAGAAAGTACCCTATATTTCATGAGTGCATATTCTGAAAAATATTGATCCAAAGGCAATGATTTTTCTCTGTAGCGACCATCAATGGGCGAAATTGCAGTTAATATACTTAAATCCACGTAATTAAATATTTTTTTTTTAACAAAAACCAAAGCACAAATGTAGAAAATAATTCTTAATAAAAAATAAAACACTTGCTTTTGCATTTTTAGCAAAAAAAAATAAGGATGAAAATAATATATTTCAACAATAAACTACCTAAATGTATTAAATTTACGTTTTAAATTTCAATAGTAGGCTTTAGAGCCTATAAAATAAAAAATAGTTATGTACACAACATATCATTTAACGTCAGCACAAGAATTAAGCACCGATATTTTGGATGCTATAAAGGCTACTTATAAATCTAAGCCTATTACTATTATTGTGGAAGAGGATGACAGCTATTTTGATCTCACATCTGATATGAAAGGAGTTTTGGATGAACGTTTGCAGGAAGATGAAAATACTTATCTATCTGTCAAAGATTCTATCAGCCAGCTCAATAAAAAGTATGGCTTATAAAATCATAGTATCTCCCCGTGCCCAAAAAGAAATTGAAAACGCAATTGATTATTACGCTTTATATAGCATTGAAGCACCATTAAATTTCATATCTTCACTCAAAAAAACATACGGTACATTAGAAACAAACCCTTTTTTCAGAAATCGGTATCAAAACATCAAGGCTATAAAGATTAACAAGTTTCCGCATTCTTTGTATTTTACAATCAATGAAGAAAGAAATATAGTCCGAATACTATCATGTTTTCATAATAAAAGGAATCCTAAAAACAGACCCAGTGTTTAAATCAAAAGGGTAAAAGCACAAAATCATATGCTCCACATAAGGGAATAGATATATAAATGATTATTTTTGCAAAAAAGGGTGGAGAAAATGAAAACACATGTAATAGCGGTAAATTACCTCAACACCACTCCGTTTATACACGGATTGAAGAATGCGGGGGTGTTAAGGGGCATGCAATTAGAATTGGCAATGCCTTCGGTGTGTGCGCAAAGATTAATATCGGGTGAAAAAGATGCCGGTCTGATGCCCACAGGAGCATTAAAAGAATTAAGCTCATTTAGCATAGTAAGCAATTTGTGTGTAGGGGCTGATGGAGCTGTTGATACCGTTAAGCTGTATTCACACTCGCCCATAGAAAGAATACAAAAAGTGTATTTAGATTATCAAAGTCGCACTTCCGTTGAATTACTGAAATTACTCATGCAAAAACATTGGAAAAAAAATGA
>JAIFLP010000142.1 GCA_020049015.1 Bacteroidota bacterium
GGATGCTGCACCATTGATTTCAGGCGCTTATTTCCTCAAAGTAAAAAGCAATGAAGGAGTAATTACACGCTTGGTTGTAAAGGAATAATTCACTATGTTATAAACAAAAGCCATTCTGTCATTCAGGATGGCTTTTTTGTTTCCTGCCTTTATGGTCGCTAATTTAATTCATCCACGAAAATGATTACAATAAAGTGATCAATATCATCATACACAGGTGATATATATCATCGAATATTGTAGTATTTATGCAAAATAAAATACTAAATTGTAGCAAATATTTATAAGCCAATTCATATCTAAGTCCAATGAGAAGTATCAAACATATTAGAATCAAGCATAAGATAGCTATATTAATTAGTATCTCTGTTATTGGCATGACTGTTTTTGGGGTATTTTCCTACCGAACAATAGAAAAGATTAAGATAAAAGGAAAATTATATTCTGAAATAATTTTAGGAAAAGACTTAATTGCCGATATTTTGCCTCCTCCGGAATACATTATTGAATCTTATCTAGTTGCGATGGAAATGATTCATATAGAAGATGAATCAACTTTAAATAAGAAAATTTTTTATTTCAAAAAATTAGAACAAGAATACTATAACCGACATAAATTTTGGATAAATGAATTGCATATTCAAGAAATGCGAGAATTACTATTGGTTGAATCATTTAAGCCTGCAGAATTATTTTTTTTAACAGTAAATGAAAGTTACATTCCCGCACTCAAACAGAAAAATATTAAACTAGCTAATAAATTATTAAATGAAGAAATTAAAACGTCATATGAAAGTCATCGTAAATCGATAGACCAATTGGTGTTACTAGCAAATCAATCCAATCAAGAAATTGAAAATGAAGCTGCCTCAATCATAAAAATATCAATAATAGTATTAGTTTTCATTTTTTCATTATTAATCATAGCCATTGTTTTTATTTCTTTGTATATATCAAAAAATATTGCAAGCATTATCAGAGACTTTAAAAACGAAACTCAGAAACTGATTGTGTCAGCAAAAAACGGTGAATTAGATGCCCGGAATAATACAGAAGCAATAGATATAGAATTTAGGGAAATTGCAACTGGTATTAACGAGACTTTAGATGCGTTAATAAATCCGCTAAATACTGCTGCCAATTATATAAAAATAATATCGAGAGGAGAAATACCTGAATTAATTACAGAAGAATACAAAGGTGGATTTAATGAAATAAAAAAGAGTATAAATATTTTAATAAACAGCAATAGAGAGATTATTGAAAAAGCGAGGCAGATTTCGCAAGGTGATTTAAGTGTTGTATTAAAAAAGCGCTCTGAAGGCGACCAATTAATTGCTTCATTAGCAGAAATGGTTCAATCGATTACAGAGGTAGTAGTAAATGTTAAGGAAAGCATATTAGAAATAGCAGACGCCTCAAAAGAAATGACAGCTGAAGCGCAACAAGTTTCAGAAAGAGCGAGCACTCAGGCGGCATCCATTGAAGAAGTTTCATCAACTATAGAAGAAATTTCAGGCAATATTATTCAAAACAGAGATCATGCAAAAGAAACAGAAGGAATATCATTTCGGGCATCTGCCAATATGGAAGAAATAAGTCAGACTTCGCAAGAATCTTTGGTATCAATAAAAGAAATAGCAAGAAAAATTACCATTATTGGCGACATAGCCTTTCAAACAAATATATTGGCATTAAATGCAGCAGTAGAAGCTGCTAGAGCAGGTGAGCACGGAAGAGGTTTTGCGGTTGTGGCAGCTGAAGTTAGAAAATTAGCAGAAAGAAGTAAAATTGCAGCAGATGAAATAAATTTAATTTCGTTAAAAAGTGTTTCAGCAACAGAAAGTTCAGTAGGAAAATTAAAAAATGTTATTCCCGACATTGAAAAAACTGCCAAACTGGTTCAAGAAATATCATTTGCGAGTGCAGAACAAAGCACCGGTGCAGAGCAAATTAACAATGCTATAAATCAACTAAATCAAATTTCGCAACAAAATGCCACTTCGTCGGAGCAAATGGCTGCAACATCGGGAGTATTATCAGAAAAAGCCGATGATCTTAAAGATACTATAGGTTTTTTCAAACTATAAAAATTGTATTCTTACGCAAGACTAAAAATCTTTTATAGTTTGAGGTAACTTATAAGCTCCTTTTTTCGTATGGATATAGTATAGCCTTTTTCTATTCATTTAGTATAATTATTTTAGTATAAAACAAACTCAATTATATGAAGCAAAATTACCAATTGTCGAATGTGAAATCAAAAATGGTTGCATTCAAGTGGATGATGATTATTTTCATCATGGCATTTTTCGTTCAAGCAAGAGCGCAAATTACATTCACAAATGTTACATCAATGCCACCCAATTGCGCTTCATCAATGGATGGAAGCATTTTTATAGAAGCCATGGGTATTGGTCAGCTTCAATACTCAATCGACAATGGAACTACATATCAATCATCAAATACTTTTTTTGGATTAGCCGCCGGACCATACTATTTATGGATAAATGATGCTAATAATGTACCTACCCAATACCCATCAAACCCTATAATTATAAATGGACCATTGCCAATTATAATTAATGATATAACCAAAACCAATCCAAGTGCAGCTGGAATGAACGATGGAAATATTAATATCAATGCATCTGGCGGAACGGGATCATTGCAATATTCCATTGATTATGGAAACTACTATTATGCAACCAACACATTTACAAATTTGATGTCAGGCACTTATGGAATTTTTGTCAGAGATGCGAATAATTGTGTTGATTTTTACCCAAGCAATCCGGTTCATCTAATTGCCCCCATCCCACAAGTAAATTTAATGAGTCCTGAAAATTTGGCAACAGTAAATTTACGAACCAATTTAAGCTGGGAATACAATATTTCGGCAAACCAATATCATATACAAATATCCGATAATTCATCTTTTTCAAATATTGTTTTTCAAGATTCCACACTTTATAGCACGAACCTTACCTTGTCATACGACCTGCTAAACCAAAATACAAACTATTATTGGCGGGTTAGAGGAAAAAACGGTACAGCATCAGGTCCCTTCTCCATCTACAGAGAATTTACAACAGTTGCAGGACAAATTCCAGCACCGGTTAATCCCGAAATGCCATTCAACAATGATACCATCGTTGAAAAAAATGTTAATTTTTACTGGCAATATAGCGAATTCGCCACAAAATATATCCTAACATTGGCAAGTGATGCGGGTATGTCAAACGTTATCGATCGCGACACGGTAACAAATACAAATGGATACCAATTCTTAAACAATAACACCACTTATTTTTGGAATGTTAAAGCAATAAATAAATATGGAGAATCATTAGTTGGCATAACTAATAAATTAACCATTGATACTGCATTCATTAAGCACCCTATAACAAGCAATCCGTCAAACAATCAAACCGATGTTGTTATACAACCCCAATTATGGTGGTCGTACGTTAATGGAGCAAGTGAATATATCGTTCAGGTATCAACCGACACCAGCGTAATTAATATTATTTGGGGAGATACTACAATCAACACAAATACACAGGTTGAAAACGGAATTCTTAATTACAATACCTCTTATTTTTGGCGGGTACGCTCAAAAAATAGCACGCGTTTAAGTAAATTCTCCCCCTGGTCATCGTTCAAAACTATCAACAATATTCCTCCAATTGCACCAATGCCAAGCGTGCCATACAATAACGCCATATTAAATCAAACATTTGTGGGACTTGGATGGAACTATGTTCCTTTAGCCACCGTTGTTTTAGATACCACCTATAACTCATATGAAAATTATAATCTTTTTCATAATCAAACGTTTTATTGGACTGTAAGTGCATTAAACGCATTCGGAGCCAGTACCGGAAATCCTGTATGGTCATTTACAGTAGACACCAATTATCTTGAAGCCCCTACATTAATAAGTCCGTACAATAAAAAAACTAATGAACCATTGCAGCCATATTTCGGATGGAACCAAGTAAATAAGGCAAATGAGTATATTATTGAAGTATCAACCGATTCAACATTTGCTAGTTCAATTTGGACTGATACCATAAATAATACTTATGCGCAAGTTCCTTTTAATTTAGCCAACAATACCAGTTATTTTTGGAGGATTAAAGCAAAAAGGAATGCTTATCAAAGTGCCTATTCTGAAATATACAATTTTAAAACAGAGGCGGCAATACCTCCTATGGCTCCAACAATTGATTCCCCAAAAGGCAATATTATTATCAACAATACACAAACAATGTTAAACTGGTATGGTGTAAATGCTACTGAATATTACCTTCAAGTGGCAACCGATAGCAGTTTTAATAATATTTATCATAACGACACATTAACTACATTACGCTAAACGATTTTACCCAATATTTTTGGAGGGTAAAAGCGAAAAACAATTATGGTGAAAGTGCTTGGAGTTTATCAGAAAGATTTAGAATTAACACCAGTTATATTCCAGGCCCTAAGTTGAATCATCCTTACAACATGAGTATGAATATGCCCCTTAGCTTGCAATTGGAATGGCAATACATGCCCAATATATCAAAATATTTTGTAGAAGTTTCAACCGATAATACATTTGCAACTTTTATTATCAAAGATTCGGTAACGCAAAATAATTACATGATTATGCCAGGAAAATTAATGAACAATACTAATTATTTCTGGAGGGTAAAAGTAAGATTATTTAACAATGCTATGAGTGATTATTCAATGATAAACAGTTTCACTACCGAATCTAGTAATCCTCCCTCGCAACCCATACTATATGGTCCAAACCCTTACTCTATTGTTAATGAAAGAGTAGTAAACTTTAATTGGAGTATGTATCCAGGTATGAGCAAGCATTATATCACTATCGCTAGCGATTCAATTTTCACTAATATAGTAAAATTTGATTCTGTAGAATATAATCAATATTCAATTTCATTACTTCAAAATAACAGTTACTTCTGGAAAATTAAAATCAGGAATAATTATGGTATGAGTCCCGAGAGCGAAATTGCAAAATTTACTATCGATACAAATTACATTTTCACACCAAATTTAATTTCTCCATGCGATAATTGCTTTGACATACCAACCAACGTTAATTTAGAATGGACAGAACAATATGAATCGAATATGTATTTTGCAGAAATCTCTGACAACAATTCTTTTTCCAATATTATATGGGAAGATTCTACAACTTCTACCAATATAATGGTTCCTGAAGGAAAATTAACTTTCTATACTACCTATTATTGGAGAGTTAAACGTCGTGATTATAACATGAAAATGAGTGGCTATAGTCCATGGAAAAAATTCACAACAGAAAATAATACTCCGCCTCCTGTATTATCAATGTTTGCGCCTATGAATAATGATACCGTAAATAAAAAAGAAATCTTCTTTGAATGGCAGAATTTTGGAAATGCGCAAATGTATTATTATAAAATAGCCACTGATAGTTTGCTAAGTATAAATTTACAACAAGATAGTATTGAGACAGCAAATTATATGAAATGGCTAAATAACAAAACGACCTACTACTGGAGTGTGCGGGCTCGAAATAAATTCGGTATTGGAACCTGGAGTCCGGTTCAAAAATTCAGAATCGACACTGCCTTCATCCCCAAACCACCTGTAGCCAATTTGTTGCATCCTTCAGATTCAGCAATGAATACCGTGACTAATTTAAACTTTGGATGGATGCAATATCCCAACATACAATATAATATTTTAGAAATATCAACAGATAAAAACTTTACATCTTTTGTACGACGTGATTCTAATCATTATAACAATGTATATATTAACCCCGGCATCTTATCTTACAATACTGTATACTACTGGAGGGTAAAAATGAAATCGTATGAACATACAACTACAACCTATTCAAAAGTGTATATGTTTAAAACCATGAATAATACCATACCTCCCACTCCAACACTGGCATCGCCTTTAAACAACATAACCCTAACAATAAAAAATCCTGTTCTGTCTTGGAACTTTTCTAATAATGCTATGGGATATTATGTAAAAGTATTCTCAGATGCGGGTTTAACTCAATCTGTTGTATTTGATTCTACACAAATGTTACAACATACTGTAAATTTACAAAATAATAAAACATACTTTTGGTATATTGTTGCAGGCAATCAATTCGGAAAAAGTGCCAATAGCGAAGTACGGACCTTTACAATTGATACGGCTTATACAGTATCGCCTCGTCCGGTTGCTAATTTCATTGCAGATAAACAAATAGTCCAAATTGGCGAAAGCATCCAATTCACCGATATTTCAACAAATAGTCCAAACAATTGGAAATGGACGTTTATCGGTGCTACACCAACCACAGCTAATATCAGCAACCCAATTGTTAATTACAATGCGGCCGGAATCTACGAAGTTAAACTTTGGGTTAGCAATGCGGGTGGGGCTGATTCAATTGTTAAATCAGCTTTCATAACAGTTAATCAACCAAAACCAGTTGCAAGTTTCATAGAAGACAAAACAAATATTGCTGTTGGAGAAAGCATTCAATTTAGCAGTACTTCAACTAATAATCCTACTTCTTTGTACTGGGCATTTACTGGAGGAACGCCTGCTAT